>JBIJBU010000104.1:0-6485 GCA_044345075.1 Candidatus Nanopelagicales bacterium
GCCTCGGAGTCGGGGAGCTCTCGCAGCCGACCACCCCAAGTGAGTGGGTGAACGTGCGCGTGCGGGCTGCGAGCCTGAACCACCACGACCTGTGGGCGCTCAAGGGAGTCGCGCTCAAGGCTGACCGGGTGCCGATGATCCTCGGCTCCGATGCGGCCGGTGTCACCGATGACGGGCGCGAGGTCATCGTGCACGCAGTTCTCGGTGACCCGACCCTGAACGGCCGTGACGAGACCCTCGACCCTCGTCGTTCGCTGCTGAGCGAGGTCTATCCGGGCACGATCGCCGAAGTCGTGCGTGTGCCCGCCCACAACCTGGTGGACAAGCCGACCGAGCTGTCATGGGAGGAGGCAGCCTGCCTGCCGACTGCCTGGCTAACCGCATACCGAATGCTCGCCTCGAAGTCAGGACTGCAGTCGGGTGACACCGTGCTGGTGCAAGGTGCCGCAGGCGGTGTCTCGACCGCGTTGATCATGCTGGCCAAGGCGCTCGGGTTCACGGTGTGGGCGACTTCGCGCGATGAAGCCAAGCGTGAATGGGCTTTGTCGATCGGCGCCGACGAAGTCTTTGCGACCGGAACAAAGCTGCCGCGCGCAGTCGACGCCGTGATGGAGACCGTGGGTGAGGCCACGTGGGATCACTCGCTGAAGTCACTGCGCCCAGGCGGCCGCATCGTGATCTCGGGTGCAACGTCGGGGCAGATGCCACCGGCTCAGCTCAACCGAGTGTTCTTCCTTCAACTGGAGATCATCGGATCAACGATGGGGAGCATCGGTGAGCTGCGCGAGCTAGTCGACCTGCTCGTGCGCACTGGCGTGCGTCCGGTGATCGATCGGGTGCTGCCTATGGAGCAGGCTGCTGAGGCGTTCGCGATCATGCACGAGGGGAATGTGCACGGAAAGCTCGTGCTCACCCGCCCCGAAGTAGGGGCTACCAACTACTGAGTGGGCCGTGCGTAACGAAGGGCGGGGAGGATCTGACGATCCTCAAACGGTGACGCGTTCACGTTCTCTAGAACTCGAATCACGCCGATGACCCCGCCGATGTTCAGTGCCAAGCCCAATGCCAGGCCAAGGACGATGTCCGTTGCCGACATCATTGGGAGAGCCTCGATGGCGAACCAGACGACCAGCGGAAGAAATAGAAGCAGTGATGTGACCATGCCCGGGTTATAGGGCATACGTCCTCGAATGGGAATGACCGCCAGATGCAGAACGCAATTTCCGAGTGAAACCAAAATTGTCGCCAGTCCCAACCACAGCGCCCGCTCCGCGAGGAGTGCCGCAAGTAGGTAGCCCACCCATCCCACGGCCACGTTGACGACCAGTCCGCTGCGGGTATTGAGCGGGAATCGCCACGGATCCGTGCTGCGGAAAAGGACGATATTCAGCATGCCCGGAAACCAGCCCGGCCATCGCCACTCTTCGACCTGGTGTGCGAATAGGGAAAGCAGGCTTAACCAGAGGAGCAGTGTCAGGGCACTCATCTCGGTGGCGAACAAGCCGAGCCAGACTGCTAGCGCAAGACCCAGCACACCACCTACATCGAACCAGTGGCGCTCCATGAACCGCATGATGACTTCTCCCGCCTGCTCCGTGATGTGCATGAGTGTGCCATGTTGATGTGCTTCGGAGGGTGTTGTACAGCCAATTTTTGGAGAAGGAATTCAGATGGCTAACTGAGGATTCTGACCTGGCTGGTCACTCATCATCATCGTCATCGAGGCGAGCCATCCAACTGGCGAGTCGCTCGATGGGAGTCTCGAACTCCGGATTTAAGTCGACGAACTCGCGAAGTCGCTCGGCAAGCCAGTCGACGCTGATCTCTTCTTCGCCCCGGCGCTTCTGGAGCTCTTCTATGCCTCGGTCGGTGAAGTACATGGCTACGCGAACGCTGCTTCCACGATGGCCTTCTGCTCGGCATCGTGACGATGATGGGCACCGACGGCAGGTGACGACGACGCGGGGCGTGCCACTGCGGTGACCGGACGCTCGATGAGCTGCGGCAGGTGCATCGCCATGAAGCTCCAGGCACCCTGGTTCATGGGCTCTTCCTGCACCCACATGACCTCGGCATCGGGGTAGCCCGCGATGGTCGGGGGAAGTGAGCGCGCCGGAAGCGGATAGAGCCGCTCGAGGCGAACGATGGCGACGTCGGTGATGTTGTTGGCCTCTCGGTGAGCGAGTAGGTCGTAGTAGACCTTTCCCGCGCACAGCAGGACCTTGCGCATGCCACCGTGGGGGTACTCAGTGTCGGGCAGCATCGGATGGAAGTAGCCGGTCGTGAAGTCGGCTTTCCGCGACACCGCATGCTTGGCGCGCAGCAGGGACTTCGGAGTGAACACCACGAGTGGGCGCTGGACATGAGCATTTGCCTGCAGGCGCAGCAGATGGAAGTACGAGGCCGGATTCGATGGCATCGCGACGATCATGTTGTCCTGCGCGCACAGCTGCAGGAAACGCTCCACGCGCGCCGACGAGTGGTCAGGGCCCTGGCCTTCGAAGCCATGCGGAAGCAGCAGGGTCAGGCCTGACTTCTGGCCCCACTTCTGCTCACCGGAGGAGATGAATTCGTCGATGATCGTTTGCGCGCCATCGGCGAAGTCACCGAACTGTGCTTCCCAGAGCACGAGGGCATCGGGTCGAGCCACGGAGTAGCCGTACTCGAAGCCCATCGCTGCGTACTCGCTGAGCAAGGAGTCGTAGACATACAGTCGAGCCCCATCGCGGTAGCACTGCTTGAGGGGCTTGTACTGCCAGCCGGTTTCCTTGTCGACGATCACCATGTGGCGATGACCGAAGGTGCCGCGGCGGACGTCCTGGCCGGCCAAGCGAATGGTGCGGCCTTCCATCAGGAGTGAGCCGAAGGCAAGTGCCTCGGCCATGCCCCAGTCGATGGCGTCGTCCTTGACCATCTGCGCACGCTTCTGCAGTTGCGGAGCCAGGCGCGGGTGGATGGTGAAATCCGCGGGCATCTCGATCTGGGAGGCAATCACTGTGTCGATCTGATCTGCGGAGATCGCTGTGTCGATCTCGGCTGCGAGGCCCTGCGGAGCAAGGGTGTGCTGACCTGAGCTGATGATGTCGGCCGAGGAGATGCTGAACTCTTCGTGGTCATCCTCGGACTTGGTCTCCTGGAAGATCCGCTCAAGCTGTTCCTGGAAATGCTTGAGGGCAACCTCGGCCTCATCGAGGGAAATGTCACCGCGACCGATGAGCGCCTCGGTGTAGCTCTTTCGTACTGACCGCTTCTGGTCGATGAGCGCGTACATCAGCGGCTGGGTCAGTGAGGGATCGTCGGCCTCGTTGTGGCCGCGCTTGCGGTAGCAGACCAGGTCGATGACGACGTCCTTGTGGAATTCCTGGCGGTAGGCGAACGCCAATTCCGCCACGCGCACCACAGCCTCAGGGTCGTCGCCGTTGACGTGGAAGATCGGCGCCTGAATCATGCGGGCCACGTCTGTCGAGTAGTACGACGAGCGGCTGTACTTCGGCGAGGTCGTGAATCCGACCTGGTTGTTGACGACGACGTGAATGGTGCCGCCTGTGCGGTAGCCCTGGATTTGCGACATCTGCAAGGTCTCGGCGACCACGCCCTGGCCAGCGAAGGCTGCATCGCCGTGCATGAGCACCGGAAGGATGTCGAAGACGCGCTCGCGGGGGAGTTGATCCTGCTTCGCGCGCACGATGCCTTCGAGCACCGGGTTCACCGCTTCGAGATGAGACGGGTTTGCAGCGAGGTACACCGCGGTCTGCGCGCCATCGTCGGCGACGAAAGTTCCTTCGGTGCCGAGGTGGTACTTCACATCGCCAGAGCCCTGCACGGATTCCTCGCCGTAGTGGCCCTCGAACTCGCGGAAGATCTGCGCGTAAGACTTGCCGGCGATGTTGGCCAGCACGTTGAGGCGACCGCGGTGCGGCATGCCGATCGCCACCTCGAGGATCTCGTTGTGCGAGGCCTCGATCAGGAGGGCATCGAGGAGCGGAATCAAGGACTCTCCGCCCTCGAGGGAGAACCGCTTCTGACCGACGTACTTGGTCTGCAGGAAGGACTCGAGAGCCTCGCCCTCGTTCAGCTTGTGCAGGATGCGCAGCTGCTCAGTGACATCGGGCTTCGCATGCGGCTGCTCGACCTGGTTTTGGATCCAGGCGCGTTGCTTCGGGTCCTCAATGTGCATGTACTCGATGCCGACAGTGCGCGTGTAGGAGTCGCGCAGAACACCAAGAATCTCGCGCAGCTTCATCAGCGGCTTGCCACCGAAGCCGCCGGTGGCGAATTCACGATCGAGATCCCACAGGGTGAGCTTGTGCGTGAGCACGTCGAGATCGGGGTGAGTGCGCTGGCGATACTCGAGCGGATCGGTGTCGGCCATGAGGTGACCACGGACGCGATAGGCGTCGATGATTTCCTGCACGCGCACCGTCTTATCGAGATCGGTCTCGTGGCTTGCCGAGATGTCCTGGGCCCAGCGGATCGGCTCGTAGGGCACGCGCAGTGAGCGGTAGATGTCTCCGTAGAAGTCATCGCCGCCCAGCAGCAGTTCATGGATGCGCTTGAGGAACTCGCCGGACTGCGCACCCTGAATGATGCGGTGGTCATAGGTCGAGGTCAGAGTCATGATCTTTGAGACCGCATTGCGGGCAATCGACTCGGGCGATGCGCCTTGCCATTCCGCGGGGTACTCCATGGCGCCGACACCGATGATGCAGCCCTGGCCGGGCATCAGCCGCGGCACGGAGTGCACGGTGCCAATGCCACCGGGATTGGTCAGCGAGATCGTGGTGCCGGCGAAGTCGTCGGCGGTCAGTGCACCGGCGCGTGCCTTGCGCACGACCTCCTCGTAGGCCGCCCAGAACTGAGCGAAGTCCATCGCTTGCGCACCCTTGATCGCAGGCACGAGCAATTGGCGTGAGCCGTCGGGCTTGGCGATATCGATGGCGAGGCCGAGGTTGACGTCTGCATGCTCGACCATCACGGGCTTGCCATCGATCACGGCAAATGAGCGGTTCATCGCGGGGATCTCCGCTGTAGCCCGCACGATCGCGTAGCCGATGAGATGAGTGAACGAGACCTTGCCGCCGCGACCACGGGCGAGGTGGTTGTTGATCACGGTGCGCGTATCGATCATCAGCTTGGCAGGAATCGAGCGCACGCTGGTCGCGGTCGGCACCGTGAGGCTTGCCTCCATGTTCGCGACTACTCGAGCTGCTGCGCCCTTGAGCGGAACGTTGATGTCGTCGGCCTTCGGTGCGGCTACTGGAGCGGCCTTCGGTGCGGGAGTCGGTTCAGGGGCGGGCGCCTCGGTCGAGTCTGGTGCAGGCACCGCGGGTGTCGGCTGGGCAGCAACGGTCTGCGCGGCCTTGGTGGCGTGCGGGGACTGCTCGGCGGGCGTGTAGCCCTCGAAGAACTCCCACCAGGCAGGGTCGACGCTGCTCTTATCGGTCAGGAACTGCTGGTAGATCTCGTCTACCAGCCATTCATTTGGTCCGAATCCGGCGGTTGCAGCTGGTTCATTCGACACGTCGTAAGCCTACGCCAATTCACTCGCTGGGCCGAGCCTGCCTGGACTACGTGCTGACCGCTCGCCAGGTTGCGTTTTGGCCCTTCTCCGCAAGGCTGTCGGCATGACCAGTTCAGGTACCGACGAACCGCTAGCCGGCCGAGTAGCGCTGATCACCGGTGGGTCTCGCGGCATCGGTTTTGAGGCGGCACGGGGCCTTGGCCGCCAGGGCGCCACCGTCGTCCTAGTCGGCAGTGATCCAGGCAGGGCTGCAGCTGCGGCTCAATTGCTCGAATCCGAGGGGATTGACGCGGTGGGTGAGAGCGCTGATGTCGCTGACTCCGACGCGATGGATGCGCTGGCCTCCCGGCTGGGGCCGCTGGCCTCTCCCGACATTCTCGTGATCTCGGCCGGGGTGATGAGCGAGAAGATGTCCAAGACCCTGCGCACCTCAGCTGAGGAGTGGGATCGAGTGATGGGCGTCAACCTTGATGGCGCCTTCCACGCCCTTCGCCTGTTCGCCCCGGGAATGGCGGAGCGTCGAGATGGTCGGGTGATCACGGTCTCGGCCTGCCTCGGGCGATTCAGCGGGCCCGGCACCTCAGGTGGGCTCGCGCCTTATCGGGTGAGCAAGGCCGCGCTTAATGCGATGACGAAGAACTTCGCAGCCGAGATGATGCATGGCAAGCGCGGTGTGCTGGTCGATGCGATGTGCCCGAATCATTGCCGAACCGACATGGGTGGTCCTGAAGCACCGCGATCGGCGGCCGAGGGCGCCGAGACGATCAGCTGGCTGGCGACGCGTGACGGTGTCACGGCAGAGGGAACTCCTGTTCCAACCGGCCTGTTGTGGGAGGACCGCCAGGTAGTGCCCTGGTAACCGTGATCAGGTGATGTCGCGCTTGAGTGTGGTGATCGAGGCGATTGCGCCCAGCACGATCGCATATCCGATGAGAAGTAAGCCGCCGGCCCACGCCGAGAGCAA
>JBIJBU010000106.1:0-6384 GCA_044345075.1 Candidatus Nanopelagicales bacterium
GTCTCGCTGACCGGATCCCTGATCGTCGCCCGCGATCTCGCTCATGCACGCGTCAAGGCAATGCTCGATCGCGGCGAGGAGATCCCTCAGTACTTCAAGGATCACGCGGTCTACTACGCCGGCCCGGCCAAGACTCCCGAGGGCTACGCCTCCGGCTCATTCGGCCCGACCACTGCAGGTCGCATGGATACTTATGTCGATCAGTTCCAGAAGGCCGGTGGCTCAATGGTCATGCTGGCCAAGGGAAATCGCAGCAATGCGGTGACCAAGGCCTGCCAGGAAAACGGCGGCTTCTACCTCGGCAGCATCGGCGGCCCGGCCGCTCGACTCGCGCAGGACAACATCACCAAGGTCGAGGTGCTCGACTTCGCCGAACTCGGCATGGAAGCGGTCTGGAAGATCGAGGTTGTCGACTTCCCGGCATTCATCGTCGTTGACGACAAGGGCAATGATTTCTTCGCCGAGACCATGAAGCCGGTCTTGTCTATCGGCATGGGGGCACCGAAGCAGTAGCTAGCGGTTCTGGTTCTTCTTTGCTGCAGCCTTTTTCTTGGCCGCCGCTTTCTTCTTCGCTTCGGCCTTCTTCTTAGCCGCCGACTTCTTTTTCGCCTCGACCTTCTTCTTGGCTGACGATTTCTTCTTCGCTTCGGCCTTCTTCTTTGCGGCGGCCTCCGCCTTCGCCGCGGCCTTCGGATGCGCCTTGGCCCAGGCTTCCTTCTTCGCCTTGGCCTTTGCCTTGGCCTGAGCCTTTGCCTTGGCTACGGCCTTCGCCTGCGCCTTTGCCTTGGCTACGGCCTTCGCCTTGGCGACCTTCTCCGCCTTGATCTGGGCAGGCGACTTCCAGCAGAGCCCGCTCCAGTGGCTCTTGCCACGACCGTCGCGCCAGATGGTGAAGAACGCGCGGTCCTGCCAATAGCGATTCCATTGAACGACCGGGGTCTTGCGCAGCTTGGCAAGAATTCGCACGCCCTCGTCGCCGAACTGCTTTCGCACAGCCGGCTGCATCATCCAGGTTGCGCCACGGGCTAGACCGCGGTTCATCTGGTAGGCACCCTGATAAACGCCTCCCGAGGATCGGGCCCTGTAGTTGCCATGGCTCTCGCGCTTGGCAATGCAGATGCGGTGCTTCTCGGCCTTGGCGCTGTACCAGGAGCCGCGGTACAGGCTCGGGCGGATCCCGTATCGGTCACCGGAGAGGCCGAGGCCCCGGGCATAGTTGCGCTCGCGCTCGATGGCTGAGTTCTGCGCGGTTCTGGAAACGTTCTGCGAGCTCGCGGCAGGAGCCTCGGCAGCGTCGGAGTTCGGTGCGAGGGTCACAGTGGAGGTCGTGGCGCTATCTGCTTCCGCCGCTGCAGCAGTAGGGGCGAGCACCGCACCGAGGCCGAAGGCCCCGAGGGTGAACACCGCCACCGTGGCGGACTGCAGCCGGCTGAGCATGACACCTCCAGTCGAGGTCATCGAGGAACTCGATAACCCCCCTACGGTGCCTAAGAATTGCTGATCTGTCACCTTCGGAAAGACGTGACATGTCCCTGATCCTCAGGAACAAATCGGATATTTCAGACTTCAGCCGCGGCGGTCTAGGGGGGCAGAATCACCTCAAGTGACGGTGGTCACATTCAGGGATTAATCACCGACTGCGATCTGTGACAATCAAGACATGAGCATCCAGGCCGCCGTCATTGACCCGGAACTGCCCCAACTCTTCCTGGAGTTTGGGCTACTTCTCCTGGCCCTCGGTCTGCTCACCAGGTTCGCCCACCGCCTCGGAATTTCCTCGGTGCCCTTCTACCTTCTGGGCGGCCTCGCGGTCGGTAAAGGGGGTGTCGTCGGCATCGATGCCGAGGGGACATTCATCCCCACCATCGCCGAGCTCGGGGTCGTGCTTCTCCTGCTGCTCCTGGGCCTGGAGTACTCCGGCAGGCAGATCCTCACCACCGCCAAAGACCAGTCACGCTCCGGCCTGATCGATCTCGTCGTGAATTTCATCCCCGGGGCAGTTGCTGCCCTGATCTTCGGCTGGGGATTCGCGGGCGCCCTCGCACTCGGTGGCGTCACCTACATCTCATCCTCGGGAATCGTCTCGCAGGTAGTGCGTGATCTGCGCTGGCGCCGCAACCCCGAGACCGCGCCCGTCGTCAGCATCCTCGTCATGGAAGACCTGGTCATGGCGCCGTACCTTCCCGTGCTCACGGTGGTTCTCACCGGCGCGGGGTTAGCGACGGGACTCATCCAGACCGGCGTAGCACTTGCCGTCGTGGCCGTCGTACTGCTCATCTCTATCCGCAGCGAGTCCTGGGGCACTCGACTTTTCATCGGAACCAATCCGACCGGGCTCCTTCTCGTCGTCTTTGGTGCCGCCGTCGCAGCGGCAGGTCTCGCCGGACTCGTGTCGTTCTCACCTGCAGTAGCAGCCTTCCTGGTCGGACTTCTCCTGACCGGTGAGGTAGCAGAGGCCGCTCGACGGCGACTTGACCCACTGCGCGAGGTACTTGCCGCCGTGTTCTTCACCTACTTCGGTCTCTCGACAGATCCCGCAGATCTTCCAGCCGTGCTTCTCCCAGCGTTCGTGCTCGCGGTCATCACCATCGCTACGAAGTACTTCACCGGTTGGTATGCCGCACGGACAATCGGTGCGACCGCAATCGGTCGACTACGAGCCGGCGCGCTGCTGAGCTCGCGCGGTGAGTTCAGCATCGTCATTGCCGGGCTTGCTGCCGCCTCAACGGTTCTTCCGCCCCAGTTCCAGGCGTTCGTAGCCGCCTACGTGCTGATCACGGCAACTGCAGGTCCGCTACTGGCTCGATTCTCCGAACCCTGGGGCTGGCGCATCCAGCAGCGCCACCATGCAAGGAATGACTCCTGATCAGATCTGGATGTCCTCGAGCATCTCAGTGACCAGGGCCGCGATCGGCGAACGCTCCGAGCGGGTGAGTGTGACGTGCGCAAAGAGCGGATGACCCTTGAGCTTCTCGACCACGGCCACAACACCGTCGTGGCGACCGACGCGCAGGTTGTCGCGCTGGGCGACATCGTGGGTGAGTACGACCCGACTGTCCTTTCCGATACGCGAGAGCACGGTCAGCAGCACATTGCGCTCGAGTGACTGCGCTTCGTCGACGATGACGAAGGCATCGTGAAGTGAGCGCCCGCGAATATGGGTGAGGGGCAATACCTCGAGCATCCCGCGATCGACAATCTCCTCGACGACCTCTTGGGTCGTGATGGCGCTGAGGGTGTCATAGACCGCCTGGCCCCACGGCCCCATCTTTTCCTGCTCGCTGCCAGGCAAGTAGCCGAGCTCTTGGCCACCGACGGCGAAGAGCGGACGGAAGACCATGACCTTGCGATGCTGCTGGCGCTCGAGCACTGCCTCTAGTCCGGCGCACAGGGCGAGAGCACTCTTGCCGGTGCCTGCGCGGCCGCCGAGCGAGACGATGCCGATATCGGGATCCATCAAGATATCGAGGGCGATGCGCTGCTCGGCGCTGCGGCCGTGGATGCCGAACGCCTCGCGGTCACCGCGCACAAGTCGCACGCGCTTGTCAGCGGTCACGCGGCCCAGTGCGCTGCCGCGATCCGACATCATCACCAGGCCGGTATTGACAGGCAGGTCAATCGCTTCGTCGACATCGACGATGTTCTCCTCGTACATCATGTCGATGGTCTCCGAGGCGACGTCCAGCTCGACGATGCCGGTATAGCCCGACGCCACGACGAGTTCCGCGCGGTACTCCTCAGCCGTCAGACCAACAGCAGAAGCCTTGACGCGCATCGGGAGATCCTTGCTCACCAGGATCACGTCGTGGCCATCAGCAGAAAGATTGCGCGCGACGGCAAGAATGCGAGTGTCATTGTCACCAAGGCGTAAGCCGCTCGGCAGGATCATCGGATCACTGTGATTGAGCTCGATGTGCACGGTGCCACCTGCATCGCCGACTGACATCGGTTCGTCAATGCGGCCATGAGCAATGCGCAGCTCATCCAGCAGGCGCAGAGCATGCCGCGCGAAGTAGCCAAGTTCGGGGTGACTGCGTTTTGCCTCGAGCTCGGTGACCACCACTACCGGGATGACGACGTGATGCTCATCGAACCGCAGGAGTGCTCGCGGGTCAGACAGCAGTACGGACGTATCGAGGACGTAAGTGCGGCGGTCTGCCTTGGGCACGAGGGGCCTCCTGATGGGCCACCGTCGGGTAGGCCCGAGTGTCGGTTACGAGTCAGTGGCTACTGGCTCTGCCCTGACGCTAGGACTGCCCACCGCCCGCCGACCCCCGACACGCCGCGCGTGAAAGTGAGCACGAGGTGGCGTTGAGGTTACGTGCCGTAGCGGCGGTTGCGATCGGCAAAGGCGCGCATGGCACGCAGGAAGTCGACGTGCCGGAAATCAGGCCAGTAGGCCTCGCAGAAGTAGAACTCGGAGTGCGCGCTCTGCCAGAGCAGGAAACCCGAGAGACGCTGCTCACCAGAGGTGCGAATCACGAGATCGGGGTCAGGCTGGCCGCTCGTGTACAGGTGCTGGGCAATGTGATCGACGTCGACCAACTGGGCCAGCTCGTCCAACGTGGTTCCGGCTGTCGCATGTTCGCTGAGCAGTGCCTTGACGGCATCGACGACCTCACGGCGGCCGCCGTACCCGACCGCGACATTGACGAGCGAGCCATCAATGCCGGCAGTGGCATTCTCGGCTTCTTTAAGAAGTGTCTGGGTCTGCTGAGGCAGGATGTCGAGAGCTCCCACCGGATGCAGTCGCCACTTTCCTTGCCCGACGAGATCGGAAACGGTGTCCTCAATGATGCCGAGAAGTGCGGTGAGCTCAGGCTCAGGGCGATTGAGATTGTCGGTAGAGAGCAGCCACAACGTGACGACCTCGACACCGGCCTCATCGCACCAGCCTAGGAAGTCGACGATCTTGGCGGCGCCTGCGCGATGACCTGCCGAGGATGACGAACCCTGCGCCTCGGCCCAGCGGCGGTTGCCATCGAGAATCACGCCTACGTGACGTGGGCGACGCTCCGGCGGAATCTGCGCCATGAGACGGCGCTCGTACACGCCGTAGAGAACATCGGAGAGACCCACGCCCGAAGGTTACCTCTAAAGGGCCTCGAGCCGAGCCCGCATGGATGATGCCTCGGTCACGGGTGCTGTGCAGACGAATCCGCGACAGATGTAAGCCGCAGCCTTGCCGTCGACAAGCGGTCTATCACGCATCAAGGGGACATCGAGGTCGCCCCAGGCGACGACAGTTCCCGGCAGTGGCACGAAGCGAGCAGCCGCGAGCAGGTCAGCGAATCCCTCATCATCAGGGCTACCGGCAACGGCAATCTCGACCGGCCCCGTGACCAGCGCAGACGCTGCCACTAATCCCCAGCCAGCGACTCGAGGTGCACGCGCGGCAAGCATGGTGACGATGCGCAGTGACTCCTCCGCGATCACGCGATACTCAGTCAAGCCGGTGAGTGCGGAGTACGTGACGCACGCATTCGCCACCGCGAACCAGCCCGAGGGCTCGGCGTTGTCGGACGGATCACGCGGGCGAATGATCAGCTGCTCAGCATCATCAGCCGTGTCGTAGAAACCGCCCTCGTCATCAGCGAAGTGCTGGATCGCGACATCGAGCAGCAGACCGGCAAACATCAGCCATTCGTCGTTGCCGGTCGCTTGGTAGAGCGCAAGCAAACCCTCGGCGACACTTCCGTAGTCGTCGAGTACGCCGGCGCTGTTTCCGGCATGACCATCTCGCGAGGTGCGCGCCAGACGATCATCGCCGGCTGCGCCCAGATGCACGGAGATCAGCAGATCAGCAGCCTCTGCTGCCGCCTCAATCCAGGCCGGCTCGTTGAGCAGAACGCCCGCGTCAGCGAGCGCAGCAATCGCCAGGCCATTCCACGAAGCCACCACCTTGTCATCGCGGCCGGGGTGAACTCGTGTCGCGCGTGCAGCGAACAGCGTCGAGCGAATGCGAGTCCAGCGTCCGAGATCCGACGAGTCATGAAGCATCTGCAGGGTCGAGGAGCCGTGCTCGAAAGTGCCCTGGGGCGTGACCTCGAGTAGTTCGGCCGCCCAGGTGCCATCAGCCTCGCCCAGAACCTCGATGAGCTCTGCAGGCGTCCAGGCATAGAACTTGCCCTCGACGCCCTCACTGTCGGCGTCGAGCGCCGCCGCAAAGCCGCCTTCGGCAGTGCGCAGATCACGCAGCAGAAACTCCGCTGTCTCGCGCACGATGCGATGAGCAAGCGGGTCGGCCGTGAGCCGATACCAATGCGCGTACACGCGCAACAGCAGCGCATTGTCGTAGAGCATCTTCTCGAAGTGCGGCACCACCCAGCCGGCATCGACGCTGTAGCGGGCGAAGCCACCGCCGAGCTGGTCGTAGATGCCGCC
>JBIJBU010000107.1:0-6361 GCA_044345075.1 Candidatus Nanopelagicales bacterium
GCAGGTCTTCCACGATGTGCCAGGTCGCGGCAAGGCGCCCAACTCCCACAAAGAGTCCGACCTGAAGGCCCAGTTCGACTATCTGCCCCTCGGTGAAGAACTCGCCAAGCTCGGCGTACAGCGCGTCGTCAATCGCGAGGTGGTTGGTCGCAAAGAGATCTGCGTATCGCAACGCGATGCGCTCGGCATCGCTGAGATCCTCGGCCTCGTATGGCTTCTCTAGTGAGCAGACGAGATCTTCGCTGAAGCCATCAGCAAAAGCGTCCTCGTAACGAATGGCCATACAGCTGCGGCACTGATTGTGAAAGGCGATGCGGAGGCGCACGAGTTCAACCAGTCGTCGCGGCAACTGGCCCTTCTTGAGCGCGCGCGTGTAGGCGATCAGGGGCTCGGCGAGATCTGGGCGGTGCGCGAGAATCGAGGAAACCGCCAACTCGAGAGATGACTTCTCGCCAGCAGCGATGAGTTCCGCCATGTGCGGATCAATCTCGTCAGCCTGCAGCCGTCTCAAGCGCGCCATGTGACCTCCCGGGTAGTCGCCTCATTATGACTGGGATCGGACAGTCAAGGTCAGGTAATCCGCGTACTTCGCCACTTGGCCGTCACCGGATGATCGTCCGCGCAGGCCGCGGTAGGCCCAGGGCGTGACATCCTGAATCAGCCAGCGCGCATCCTCGGCGCGTGATGCAAGCCAGCCGCGCGGTGGGTGAATCGCATACGGATCCGCTGCCAGGTCTTCGAAGGCTGTCGGGCTGCCGATTGCTGTCAGGAAAGCCGCGGCCACCAGCGCATGGCCATCGCTGCTGAGATGCAGCCGGTCGGGCGCCCACATGCGGTCCTCGTACAAGCGCGGCAAGTCCCAGAGGTCAACGATCGCGGCACTGTATTGCAACGCGCTCCTTCGAATGCACTCGTTGTATGCGTGCGCCCTTTCGGCCGTGCCACCTGTCATGGGAATTCGCCTACGCGGGTCGAAGCCCGCGAAGACCACAACCCGATCGCTCACGTCACTGACTTGGCTGAGTAATCGACGGAACCGATTTCCTAGTTCCGGTGGACTCACCTTCGTCCGGATGATGTCGTTGGCCCCGGCGCCGAGAGCGACGAGTGAGGGCCTCAGCCGTTCAAGTTGAGGAGCTTGGTCATCGGCCACCTCGTCAAGCTTGCGTCCGCGCACGGCCAGATTCGCATAACGAAAATCCGGCGCATTTACGGCGAGCTGCTCCGCAACGAGATCTGCCCAGCCTCGCAGGGATCCGTCAGGACGGAAATCCCACAGACCCTCGGTGAAGCTGTCGCCGAGGGCTACGAAGGAATCAATTCCTGACTTGGTCATGTCACCCACACTCCTGTAACGCTTCGTGAGTACTGAATCTACTCGAAAGCCCCAGAGCCATTAGTAGGTTCTACCCATGGCTGCAACGAACCCCGACCGCGCGTCGTACTTCCCGGCTATTGAGAAGAAGCATGGTCTACCGATGTCCTACTGGTTCGACCAGATGAAGGAAATCAAGGATCTCAAGTACCCCGAGCAGATCGCCTACCTTCGGGAGAACCACGGGTTCAGCCAGGCCCACGCGAACGCCCTAGTGCTCTATAGCAAGGGGAACACGACAAGCAGGCGCTTCAACACTCTGGACGACTACCTCGCCCCGCACGGGGAGGAGCAACAGGCCAAAGCTCGGGAGATCTTCGCTGCGATTACGAAGAAGTACCCGAAGTCGCAGATCGTGATCGCATGGAATCAACCCATGGTCAAGATCGGTGATGACTACGTCTTCGGGCTATCGGTGCAATCGAAGTACTTCCTGATCGCCCCGTGGGGCGACGGGGTCCTTGACGCATTCCGGCCGCGCCTCGAGGGGTACCAAGTCAACAAGAAAACGATCAAGGTGCCCTTTGACTGGAAGGTCGACAAGAAGCTGCTCTGCGACATGGTCGCTGCACAGCTTTCGGGACTCGAAAGCTAATTCGACGTCGCGCTCTCATTGTCAGCAGCGGAATCACGCAGACCCAGCGCCGCAGCCACCGGAACGGCCGTGAGTCCGTAGACGAACACTGTGACGGCGATGATGATGAATGCTGCGGGAAGGATTTTCTCCGCGCCTGGCACCTTTGCGGCAACCAGTGCCGCGCCCACGCTGGATGCTGTCGCTGCTGCAACAATTCCGCGCGGATCCATCCAACCGATGAATGCGCGCTCCTTGCGGCTGAGACCTGCGTTTCCGGTGCATACCAATGCGATGATCGGGCGCACGACGAGAATCAGAATCAGAGCGATACCCATTGCCGGCAGGGCAATGGTCGCCACGAGCGGAGATGGCACGATCGCCGCGATACTGATGAAGAGCACGCCAATGCCTATTGAAGCAATCGTGTTGAAGAACGGCTTGACCTGATCAAGCGAGGTACCGAGTCTCTTGGCGAGACGCGGCGACGCTACTCCCATCAGCAGCGCAGCGAGCAAGCCGCTGTCCTGGGCGATGAAATTCGAGAACCCGGTAACCACGATGACGGATCCGATCAACACCTGCGTGCCGAGCATGTGATTGGGATGCACAATCTTTTGCCCCAGTACGACTAGAACTACCCCGGCAGCGGCGACAACAACCGCTACGACGAAGCTGGCAAAGAAAGTGCCGATCGCCTCAATTGTTGAACTTTCTTTCGAGGCATTGATGAGCTGGAAGATCACGACGGCGAATATCGCACCGATGGGATCCAAGGAAGTGCCCTCCCAGAGGAGGATTCCGCGGACTCTCGGCTTCAGTCGGACTAAGTCCAGAATCGGGGTCACGACTGTCGGACCCGAGACGATCAAGATCGCACCGAGGAGGAATGCCAGCGGCCATTCGAGTCCGAGGACGAAGTGAGAGGCGAGCGAACCACCGATGAAGGTGATCGCGCCGCCGATCCAGATCAGCTTGCGCACCACGTTTCCGTCGCGACCTTGCAGGGAAATACTCCCGAGCTCCATCCCGCCCTGGAACAAGATCAGCGCGACCATCAGATCGACGGCGACGGGAAATGCTGAGCCGAGGATCTCGTCCATCCGAAGGCCGGGGGCGATCAGTCCGAAGAGGAAACCCACGGGAAGAAGCAGGATCAGAGCCGGGATCCTGAGCCTCGGCGCGATCACCTGGCAGGCCGTGGCAAGGCCGAAGACCAAAGCCGCGGCCAGCATCATGTCGGCCAGGGACACCTGAGTCATGGAGGGCATTGTTCCGCCCTGAGGCAAAGTTCGGCTGAAGGCACCAATGTTCAGCGTGGCTCGAGCTTCAGATCCTGAGGGTCAAGCGCTTACCGCCGTGAAATCCCGACGAATTCGTCACGAGGTGCTGTCTGGTTCGGCCTCGGTCGTATCGGTTTGGCCAGTCCGGTGTCTGCGATGGATCCAGGCGTCGATGTCATCGACATCGCGCTCAACAACACCCTTGATATCGGCAGCCGCATTCTCGGCGAGATGTTCTCGCTTTGCCGCAACGGCGCCTTCCGCCGCCTCGCGTGCTAGTTGCCCACCACCTGGCCCGCGTAGCGCGTATGCCAGCACAACCGCCAGCGTCGCGCCGGCAAGGGGGCCGACAAGGTAGATCCAGTAAGCAGTGAAGTCATTGGCAATGAGATCAGGAGCGAAGGAACGCACCGGATTCATCGATGCGCCCTCGAGCGGGCTTGCCCACAGCCCGGCTAGGGCGATGTACCCGCCGACAGCAAGAGCGCCGATCGGCCCGATGTTCTGCGCGCCTGATGCCGTGCCGAGAATGACGCTCACCAAACCCAGCGTGAGGATGAACTCCATGGCGAGCCCTGCCCACGGAGACGCCCCGGCTGCCGGGTAGGTCGCACCATTGCTCGCCGAGACGCCGATCACCAACTGCAGGAAGGCGACAGCAAGCAGGGCGCCGATGACCTGCGCCACGATGTAAGGAATCACTCGCCGCCACGGAAAGTCACCGCGCAGGGCGAAGGCGAAGCTCACCGCAGGGTTCAGGTGAGCGCCGGAGATCTTGCCCATGAACAAGATGATCGCCATCACCATCAGCCCAGGTGCCACGACAGCGGCAGCCCGTGAAACCGTTCCGGGATACGCGGCCGCCATCATGCCGCCGCCGGCAGCCACCAACAACAAGAAGAAGGTGCCGAGGATCTCGGAGAGAAGCCGGCGAAAGCCATAAGCAGGGTTCGCGAAATCGGCCTTCTCGTCGATGACGTCACGGGCAAGGGTGTTCAAGGCAAGGTCACTCACAGGCCAAGTGTGGCTCACGTTGAGGCAGAAGCAAGCAACACGACCACTTCGGCGACTACGCAAACCAGGATTGCGTTGAACGTCGCGGTTCTACTCTTCGATATCCGCGCGTGGGCAGCGGCGCAGGCAAGGGTGATCACCAATGCGACGGGGTACCACAGGCTCGACTTCGCGCTCTCCCAAGCCAGCACCGCTGTTCCGATGACGAGCAGGAGCCAACACAATCTGGTCGCTCGCACCACCCCAAGGCTGATGACGAATCCCTTCACGCCTGCTGCCCTATCGGTGTCTACATCAGGCAATGCATTCGCAATGTGAGCACTGACGCCGACAATTGCGAATGACAGCGGCAACCAGAGCTGCGGGGCTTCACCTGTTAGCCCGTACGTCAAGAATGCGGGCACGGCTCCGAACGCAAGCGCATAGGGCAGCCAGGACCACCACGTGCGCGACAGCACGGTGTTGTAGAGCCAGGCCATCGCCAGTGCAAACACATGGAATGAGCCACCTACGAGTCCGGCAACAGCCCAACTCAAGGCGCATGAGATCACCAGAGAACAGCCCGCCGCGATCCACAATGCCTTCGCTGAAATCCTGGCCGCGACGGTGGGCTTGTCCGTACGACCTGAACGCAAATCAAATTGCGCATCGAAGGCGTCGTTGCTCCAGCCCACGGAGAACTGCCCGATCAGTACGGCGAAAAAGACTCCCGCCAATCCAAATCCTCGCCAGCCGAGGCCCAAGGCAAGCAGCGTGATCACCAGCGTGACCGCTGCGGTGGGGCCTGCGTGGGTGGCGCGAACGAACCCCACTACACGTGACACCGCGGGATCACCTCAGCCTTCATCGAGAGCACGATAGAGAGCATCGCATGTATTCGCCTCAGGGTGTCGCAGCTGACTGCCCCGTTGGCAACAACCATTGGCCTATGCAGATCGACTTCCGTTGGCGGTAGCAATGAGCCTCCGTTCACCTTCTCGCGAGGGAAGAAGCAGCGCGGGAAGGATGGCCGCAGCAGCGACGACCGCAAGGACCCCGAAAGCGAGGGTCACTCCGCCATCCTGCAACAGCACAGCAACAACGGCCGCGCCGGCCGCGCCGCCGAAGTTACGCATGAGAATCATGAAGGAGGTTGCCGCGCCAACATCATCGCGAGGAGCTGCGTGCTGAATCAAGAGGAGCGCCGGGATCAAAATGAGTCCCGCAGATGCGCCCACCAAAACTGATGACAAAAGGAGCGAGGGGTAGGAGGCCGAAAGCACAACTGTGACTGATGCTCCGATCGCGAGAACGGCCGAGAGAAGTGCCAACGGCTTTGTCCCGGTGCGAAGTGCGAGCGTCCCGGTGAAGGCCCCGAGCAGCAACCACAGCAGCGTCAGAGGGACGACAACGATTCCCGAGTTGAGCCCCGGAGCGGCATCTTGGGCGAGCAGAGGCAAAAAGGTGAGCATCGCGAACTGAACGAAGCCGATGATGAGAGCAACTGAAGATGCAGCCACGATGGTTCGCGATCTCAGCAGAACCGCAGGAATCAGCCCGTCTCTTCGACGCAGGGCATGCCACACGAAGGCCACCAGCGCGAGTATGCCTGCGACAAGTGCGGCCCACCATGAGCGTTCGATTCCCAGGAGAAGGAGTGTGAGACCAGATGTCATGAGAATGCTTCCCCGCGCGTCAAAGCGACGGGTCTCCGACTCACGCGGACGGCTGCTGAGCTTCCCCCACAGCAGCACGCCGGTGATGGCAATCACCGGGAGAATGGCAGCGAAGGCCCAACGCCACGAGAACCCGATCAGTGCACCGCCGATAAGCGGGCCGAGACCGGCCGCGGTGCCATACGCAACGTTGTAGTACACCTGGAGGCGGGCTCGCTCTTCACCGGTGCACCGAGCTGCGACGATTGCCTGACCCACCGGCACGAGCCCACCCGCACCGGCGCCCTGAATGAGACGTCCGAGGATGAGCAGCGGCAGGCTGGTCGCGAGCATTGCGACGACCGTGCCGATAGTGAAGACCAAGAGGGCCGCCCACATCGCGTTGCGCTCACCGCGCAGGTCCATCCAGCGACCCCACAGCGGGATCGACACCGTCGACGTAAGGAGGTAGCCGGCGATG
>JBIJBU010000019.1:0-20503 GCA_044345075.1 Candidatus Nanopelagicales bacterium
CTCGCTGTACACCTAGGAGTCGAAGTGACCTCGAACCCGCCGGCCTACGCAGACCTGGCCGCGAAGTACCGTCCGATCTTCGAGCGCATCGGAGAGGGCCTGCTCGAGCGCGAGCTCACGCGCACGCTCCCGTACGAGCCGGTGCAGTGGCTCAAGGAGTCAGGATTCACCGGGGTTCGCGTGCCGCAGGAGTTCGGTGGCGATGGTGCCACCTTGCCGCAGTTGTTTGCGCTGCTCGTCGAATTGGCCTCCGTGGACCCGCATGTGCCGCAGGCCTTACGCGGGCACATCGCATTCGTCGAGGATCAGCTCTATCGCCCGGCGAGCCCGACTCGAGATGAATGGCTGGAGAGATTCGCCCGCGGTGAGATGGTGGGCAACGCCGTCACCGAGATCGGCAACGTCAAGCTCGGCGATACCAAGACCCGCCTCACCAAGACCGCTGATGGCTACACGATCACGGGCAGCAAGTTCTACACGACGGGCAGCATCTTTGCCGAGTGGATTGATGCCACCGCACTCGATCCGGATGGGGTAGAGGTGGCTGCGCTCGTGCCCACGTCGAGTGATCTTGTCGCGGTTTCCGATGACTGGAATGGCTTCGGGCAGCGGCTCACCGGCAGCGGTGGTGCAGTCTTCTCAGCCGCGCCGGTTCGCGCCGACCATGTCTATGTCTTCAGCGATCGCTTCCCGTGCCAGACGGCGCTCTACCAATTGATTCTCGTTGCCGTGCTTGCGGGCATCGCGCGCGCATCGGCGAATGAGGCCGTGTACCAGGTCGCGAATCGCTCACGCACGTTTAGCCATGGAACGGCAGACCTCACCCGCAATGATCCGCAGATCCTCGAGGGTGTCGGGCGCATCGCCGCCGATGCCGCAGCATGTGAGGCCATCACGGTTCGCGCCGCAGACACCCTGCAATTCGCCTACGAGGCTCGCGATTCGGACGATCAGACGATTGCCGACCTGAAGCGCGACTCCGAGCTTCGGGCATCCGAAGCACAGGTGGTGTGCACGCGGTTGGCCATGGGTGCTGCGCAATCGCTCTTCGACGGCTTGGGCGCATCATCGACCATCGATACACACCTGCTCGACCGCCACTGGCGCAATGCTCGCACCGTCAGCTCGCACAACCCTGTTGCTTTCAAGGCGCGCATCATCGGCGACTGGCTCGTCAATGCCGTCGAGCCGCCGTACGAGTGGGCCATCGGCAACGGCAAGCCAGCGGCAGAGAAGGGCAAGTAGCGATGGCGCGTCAGGAGATCGCTCTCAATGCCTTCAGCATGAACACTCTCGGGCATCTCTCGCCAGGCCTGTGGCGTCACCCGCGAGACCAGGAGCGGCGCTACCTGGATATCGACTACTGGACTTCCCTCGCCCGCACGCTCGAGCGCGGCATGTTCGATGCAATCTTTTTCGCCGACGTTCTCGGTGTCTATGACGTCTACAACGGCAGTGACGATGCAGCCCTGATCGACGCCGTGCAGGTGCCGGTCAATGATCCGCTGCCGGTGATTGCGGCGATGGCATCGGTCACCGAGCATCTCGGCTTCGCGATGACGGCGGCAGTGTCGTATGAGCACCCCTACCCCTTTGCCCGCCGGATGAGCACCCTTGATCACCTCACCAAGGGACGCATCGGCTGGAACGTGGTGACCGGTTACCTCAATAGCGGTGCGGTGAACTTCGGCGTCAGTGGGCAAGAGGCTCACGATCGTCGCTACGACATTGCCGACGAGTACCTGGAGGTCTGCTACAAACTCTGGGAGACCAGTTGGGATGACGACGCGGTGGTCGCCGATCTCGAGCGCGGTGTTTACGCAGATCCCTCTCGCGTGCATCGCATCAATCACCAAGGCGAGTTCTTCAATGTGCCGGGCATGCACCTCAGTGAGCCCTCACCACAGCGCACGCCGGTGATCTACCAAGCGGGCGCCTCGTCTCGCGGCATCAGTTTCGCGGCCAAGCATGCCGAAGGAGTTTTCGTCGCGGCCCCCAGCAAGACCGTGCTCACCAAGCAGGTGGCAGGCATGCGCGAGGCCCTCGCCGCTGCAGGGCGTGATTCGCAGGCCGTCACGATTCTCAACCAGCAAACAGTGGTCGTCGCTGAGACCGATGCCGAGGCGCAGCGACTCTTCGAGGGCTACCTGGAATACGCATCCGCCACTGGCGCCCTCGTGCTCATGTCAGGGTGGACGGGAATCGACTTCGCCACGCTGGATCTTGACTCCACGCTCAAGGATCAAGAGAGCAACGCAATTCAGTCGGCGGTGAAGGCGTTCTCCAGCGCTGACCCTGATCGCGAGTGGACCATTCGGGAGATCGCTGAGTACGTGCGCCTCGGCGGTGATGGTCCGGTGATCGTGGGCTCGGCCGAGACAGTTGCCGATCAGCTCGAGGCGTGGGTCGACGAGACTGGTGTCGATGGATTCAATCTCGCCGGTACCGCCGTGCCCGAGGCATGGGAGCAGGTCGCCGACCTGCTCATTCCCGAACTGCAAAAGCGTGGTCGCTTCAAGAAGCAGTACAAGCCCGGCACGCTGCGCGAAAAGCTCGGCTACGAGACGGCTCGTCCGACGCGTCCGATCCCCAAAGCCGATGAATAGCCCGCGTGCTTGAATTCCACTGCCCGGGAGCCCGGGAGCCCGGCAGCGTCAAGAGAAGGAGTAGCAGTGACCGATCGTGAATGGGGATTCCGTACGCGGTCCCTGCATGCCGGCGGCACTCCCGATGCGGGCACCGGTGCTCGAGCCGTGCCGATCTTCCAGACGACGAGCTTCGTCTTCGAGAACACTGCCGATGCCGCGACTCTCTTCGCGCTCCAGAAGTACGGCAACATCTACTCGCGCATCGGCAACCCCACGGTTGCCGCATTCGAGGAGCGCATGGCCTCACTTGAAGGTGGCCTCGGCGCGGTAGCCACCAGCAGCGGCCAGGCAGCGGAGTTCTTGACCTTCGCCGCACTCGCGGGCTCCGGCGATCACATCGTGGCGTCATCGGCTCTGTATGGCGGCACGGTCACCCAGCTCGATGTCACTCTTCGTCGCTTTGGCGTCGAGACCACCTTCGTGCAGAGCGATGACCCTGCCGACTTCGCCGCCGCGATCCAGGACAACACCAAACTGGTCTTCACCGAGGTCGTCTCCAATCCGTCGTCGGCAATCGCTGATATCGCTGGCCTTGCGGAGGTGGCACATGCCGCAGGTGTTCCGCTGGTCGTCGACGCCACCACGGTGACCCCGTTCCTATGCCGTCCGATCGAGCATGGCGCCGACATCGTCATTCACTCCGCAACCAAGTTCCTCGGCGGTCACGGCACCACCCTCGGCGGCGTCATCATTGATGCCGGCACCTTCGATTGGGGTAACGGCCGATTCCCGACCATGACCGATCCCGTGCCGTCGTACGGAGACATCAAGTGGTGGGACAACTTCGGCGAGTACGGCTTCTTGACCAAGCTTCGTGTCGAGCAGTTGCGCGATATCGGTCCGTCGCTTGCCCCGCACAGTGCCTTCTTGTTGCTGCAGGGGGTAGAAACCCTCGCTCAGCGCATGACTGAGCATGTGGCCAACGCTCGCGCAGTTGCCGAGTGGCTGGAAGCAGATCCTCGTGTGTCGTGGGTGTCGTACTCCGGCCTACCCGGTCACCGCAATCATGATCGCGCTCTGAAGTACACGCCGCGTGGCCCCGGTGCCGTGTTCTCCTTCGGGATCAACGGCGGGTTCGCTGCAGCAGAGGCATTCATCAACAACGTGCAGTTGCTCAGCCACCTCGCGAATATCGGCGATTCGCGCACCTTGGTCATTCATCCGGCGAGTACCACGCATCAGCAACTCAATGACGAACAGCTCATTGCCGCCGGCGTTCCCGCTGACCTCGTGCGACTGAGCATCGGACTCGAAGACATCGATGACATCCTGTGGGACATCGATCAAGCACTGACAATTGCGACTGGAGTCTCACGATGACCTGGACACCTCCGAGTGCGCTCGAGCGCCTCACACTTCTGCGCGAGGCGAAGACCATCGCGATCGTTGGCGCTTCCGATAATCCGGCTCGTGCCAGCTATTTCGTCGGCACCTATTTGCTTTCGATCAGCAATTACACCGTGTGGTTCGTCAATCCGATGTCTGAGACCGTGCTCGGGCACAAGGCCTACAAGAGCCTCGCCGATCTTCCGGCAGCCCCCGACATCGTCGATGTCTTCCGCAAGGCCTCCGATCTGCCTGAGGTGCTGGATGAGGCCATCGCCGCTCATGCCAAGACCCTGTGGCTGCAACTGGGCATCAGCGATGACGCCATTGCCGAACGCGCATCAGAGGCGGGAATGAATGTCGTGATGAATCGCTGCGTGAAGATCGAGCATGCGCGATTCAATGGCGGCCTGCATCTCGCCGGCTTCAACACCGGGGTGATCAGCTCGCGCCGGCAGCTCTCGTGAGCGCACCTGCGCTGATTGGCGACACCTGGTTCGGTACCGGTGACCGCCGGCTCAATCTCGACGATCTACGCGGTCGGATCCTCCTGCTCGATTTCTGGACACTCTGCTGCGTCAACTGCCATCACGTGCTCGCAGAACTGCGCCCGATCGAGGCGAAGTACTCCGACGTGCTCACTGTTGTCGGCGTTCACTCGCCGAAGTTCGAGCACGAGAAGAATCCGGAGTCGGTCCGGTCGGCGATCGAGCGTCACGGCATCGATCATCCGGTCCTCAATGATCCGAATCTCTCGACGTGGTCGGGCTACGGCGTGCGCGCGTGGCCGACATTGGTGCTCATCGATCCGCTTGGTGAGGTCGTGGCCCAGTACTCGGGCGAAGGCCACGCTCATGCGATCGATGCCACCATCGCTGAACTGGTGAAGGTTCATGAGGCGGCCGGCACGCTGACCCGCGGCGATGATGTCTTCATCGCTCCGCCCCCGCCGCGTTCGATCTACCGTCAGCCGGGGAAGGCAGTGCTTCTAGACGAGGGCACCTTGCTCGTCAGCGATAGCGCCAACCACCGACTCGTCATCACCGACCCTGCGAATCCGAACACGATTGTGCGCACGATCGGCGGTGGCACCCGCGGACTTCGCGATGGCTCGGCGGTGGAGGCTCAGTTCAACGAGCCCTACGGAGTCGTCCGACTGCCCGACGATGTTGCTGCGTTAGTCGGATACAACCTCGTCGTGGCCGACAGCGTCAATCACGCGCTTCGCGGCGTAGTGCTCGCGACAGGCGCTGTCACCACTGTTGCCGGAACCGGGGAGCAATGGATGCAAGGTGATTCCTCGCATGGTGATGCCCTGTCGACTCGGCTGAGCACTCCATGGGACGTCACCTGGCACGAGGGTCGTGTCGTCGTGGCCATGGCAGGCGAGCACCGCATATGGTCCTTCAATCCTGTTACCTCGACCGTCGAGGTCTTCGCTGGCACCACCAATGAAGGACTTGTTGACGGTACGCGTGATCAGGCGTGGTTCGCCCAGCCGTCCGCGGTTGTCTCCGATGGCGACGTGCTCTGGGTGGTGGACTCCGAGACCTCTGCGATCCGTCGCATCGAAGGTGATGCAGTCACCAGCCCGATCGGGCACGGTCTCTTCGACTTCGGTCATGTCGATGGTGCTGCCTCGGAAGCTATGCTCCAGCACCCGCTAGGCGCAGCCGTACTTCCTGACGGCTCCTTGGTCATCGCTGACTCCTACAACGGAGCTGTGCGCCGGTACGACCCGTCCACCGAGAGCGTCACCACCATTGCGCGCGATCTTCGTGAGCCCAGTGACGTCGTCTTCCTTGTGGCGAGCGCGACTCTGCTGGTGGTGGAGTCGGCAGCCGGGCGCCTCACGGCGATCCCGATCGTGGCGGGGGAGCGAGTGCAGAGCGAGCGCCTTCGCACGAGCCGCCCCGCGATTGCGGTAGCGCCAGGAGTCGTCACGATCGAGGTGATCTTCGAGCCCCCGGCAGGTGAGAAGCGTGATGATCGATACGGGCCATCGACCCAGCTGGTCGTGAGCTCTTCGCCCACGGGTCTGATCAGCACCGGTACAGGCACGACCTCTGACCTCGTGCGCGAGATCCACATCGAGGCAGTGGCAGCCGAAGGGGTGCTTCACGTGGCAGCCAAGGGCGCCTCCTGCGATGACACCGGAGGCGATCCAGAAGCGCATGCGGCCTGCCACATTCATCAGCAGGATTGGGGAATACCTGTGGTACTCGACACCGATGGAGTCAGCCGAGTGACGCTGATCTTGTCGGGCTGATTGCTTCGGGGGTAGTGGCCCGACGACGGTGATCGAAGAGCGAGACCATCGCCATGTGAGGCACAGTCAGGCCCCACACGAGGGCGAGTCCGAACCACAGCCACGTGGCTGAGATCGACAGTGAAGACGCGAATGCGACCAGAACTGCGACCACCAGGACTGTCCCGACCAATGCCGGAAGTCCTTGAAGGAAGATCCGTCCGATGGATCGTGGGCGAACCGTGCCGAACCTGTATTCGGCTAGGCGTGCGGTATGGCGCAGGGAATGCCAGAAACTGAAGTACACGGCGAACGCGATGAGTGGGGCCACGAAGAAACCCAGCGCCGCAAGCGCCATCAGTTCAACGGCGGCCCGCATTCTCCCTTGCTGAATGAGCACGAGGAGCGTGATGATGACCAGTGCGAGCACGGCCACTCGCACACCGGTGATGAGCGCCGGGGTGAATACTTGAGCAAGGCGCGGCTGAATAGCAGAGAGGGTGCTCACGGCTGCGGGTGAGGTTAGGGGCAGGAGCACGGGTGCGCTGCCTGCGGCGATCGAGTGCAGGATCCGCGTCGAACCGGTCTCTGGTGCTGCACCTCCGAGTTCGCGGCTCGCCTCAACATCTCCGGCGCCGAAGTGCCACACGGTCATCGCCAGAACTGCGATGAAGGCAATCCCTGGGAAAAGGATGACAGCGGTGGCGGAGAGAAGAGCCACGACGAGGTAGACGCTTCCTCGCGTGACGGCGGTCCGCCATGTCAATGAGGTGGCCAACGTGAGGTGATCGACGGCGCCGTGGGGAATGCCCATCGCCACGGCAATGATCGCGACACCGATCATCCAGCCCGGCACGTGAGTTGTTGCCGTCGTCGATTTCGCCACGATCGCGATCGGTATGGCCATCACCACCGCGATGAGACCGATGTTCAAGATGACCTGTGGGGCAGAGACCAGGAAGACGCTGTCTCCGCGTCTGTCTCTCTTCAGCTCCGCCACGGACATGAGAGGAGTCTGTCGACTCGGCGCCATGGATGCACGCTGGGGCGAGAGACGTGCTGGCAATCTCAGCCCCGAGGCTAACCGTTAGGCTCACCTGTCATGGCGGAGTTCATCTATACCCTGAGCAAGGCTCGTAAGGCACACGGCGACAAGGTCGTCCTCGACGACGTCACGCTCTCGTTCCTGCCCGGCGCGAAGATCGGCGTCGTCGGCCCCAATGGCGCCGGTAAGTCGAGCCTGATCAAGATCATGGCTGGCCTCGATCAGGTCTCCAATGGCGAGGCCAAGTTGATGGACGGCTTCACCGTCGGAATTTTGCTCCAGGAGCCCAAGCTCGACGAGTCCAGGAGTGTTCTGGAGAACATCCAAGACGGCGTCTCTGAGACCAAGGCCATGGTCGATCGCTTCAACGCGATCTCTGAGGAGCTCGCGCTGCCCGACGCCGACTACGACACCCTGCTCGCGGAGATGGGCAAGCTGCAGGAGTCCATTGACCACCTGGGCGCCTGGGATCTCGATGCTCAGCTCGAGCAGGCCATGGACGCCCTGCGTTGCCCGCCGGGAGATGCCGACATCAGCCTGCTCTCCGGTGGCGAGAAGCGACGCGTCGCGCTTTGCCAGTTGCTGCTGCGCCAGCCCGACCTGCTGCTCCTTGATGAGCCCACCAACCATCTCGACGCCGAGAGCGTGCAGTGGCTCGAGCAGCATCTCGAGAAGTACCCCGGAACGATCATCGCGATCACGCATGATCGCTACTTCCTCGACAACGTCGCCCAGTGGATCCTTGAACTCGACCGCGGTCGCGCGTACCCCTATGAGGGCAACTACTCCACCTATCTGGAGACCAAGTCCACCCGCCTCAAGATCGAAGGGGCGAAGGACGTCAAGCTGCAAAAGCGCCTCACCGACGAACTTCAGTGGGTGCGCTCGAACGCTAAGGCTCGCCAGACCAAGAGCCGTGCACGTCTGGATCGCTACGAGGAGATGGCGTCCGAGGCGGAGAAGGCACGCAAGCTCGACATGGAAGAGATCCAGATTCCGCCGGGTCCGCGCCTGGGCGCAGTCGTGGTCGAGGCCAAGAACCTGACCAAGGCCTTCGGCGATCGCGTGCTGATCGACAATCTGTCCTTCACCCTGCCGCGCAATGGAATCGTCGGTGTCATCGGCCCGAACGGTGTCGGCAAGACCACGCTTTTCAAGATGATCGTCAATGCTGCAGATGGCGGTAGCGATCCCGAGGCACTTCCGACGAGCGGCGACATCAAGGTTGGCGAGACTGTCAAGCTCTCGTATGTCGACCAGAACCGCACCGGCCTCGACGAGACCAAGAATGTTTGGGAGGTCGTCTCCGACGGGCTCGACTGGATCAAGGTGGGCAATGTCGAGATGCCGTCGCGCGCCTATGTGTCGGTGTTCGGGTTCAAGGGCCCCGACCAACAGAAGCAGTCGAAGGTGCTTTCCGGCGGTGAGCGCAACCGACTTAACCTCGCCCTGACTCTGAAGATGGGCGGCAACCTGCTACTGCTCGACGAGCCCACCAACGACCTCGATGTTGAAACTCTCGGCTCGCTCGAGAACGCACTTCTCGAGTTCCCGGGCTGCGCGGTCATCACGTCGCATGATCGCTGGTTCCTCGATCGCATCGCCACTCACATCCTCGCGTACGAGGGTGACTCGCAGTGGTTCTGGTACGAGGGCAACTTCGAGTCATACGAGAAGAACAAGATCGAGCGTCTTGGCGCTGATGCAGCTCGCCCGCATCGCGCGACCTATCGCAAGCTCACTCGCGATTAGTCATGACCGTTCCATTCCGGCACGAGATCATTCGTCGGTTCAGTGATATTGATCAACAGCGCCATGTGAACAATGTCATCTACTTTGACTACCTCCAGGACACCCGGGTAGCGCTCTTTCACGAGGTGTGGCAGTCGACCATGCTGGACCTGCATCAGGTGATGGTTCACCAGGAGATGCGCTATCACAAGTCGTTGTTGCTTAACCTCCAGCCGATCGTGATCGAAGTGTGGGTCAGCAAGGTTGGAAGCTCCTCCTACACGCTTGGATACCGAGTGCTTGACGAGGTTGGTGACCTTTCCGCAGAGGCGAGCACCACGATCGCGTGCATCAATCCGGACTCGGGTCGCCCTGCGCGAATTCCGAGCGACTTGCGATCAGTCCTTGAAGGATTGAGAATCACGGCGTGAGCTTTCGCATCAGCGTCGAGGACGCTCGGGTTCTGGCTGCCGTGTGCAAGCGCCAGGCCTCCTGGGATTCAAGGGCGCGCGCTCGAGTTCTCACCACCGCCAAGGCGATGGGCGTCTACACCGCACCGCCGATGGATGTGCTGGCCTTTGTTGCAATCCCGATCGAGCCGGATATCGATGATGTTCCGCTCGATGTCGCGGTTTCCCTTCATTCGGTGGTGAAGGAGCTGGAGCGCATCGCCGCCGATGGTTTGCCCTTTGACTCAGAGAACCTGCTTCCGGTGACCGTTCCGGTGACGTCCACGATGAATGTGGCTCAGCTGCCGCCGACCGAGGGCTGGCAGGTGCCGATCACTGCCGTGGCTGGAGATTTGCTGACCATGGTCACTGAGGCCACCGACGAGTTCACTCGTCGTGCCGAGGGCAAGAGCGAAGGTGAGCGTCAGCTCATTGCTGATGAGATTTGGGCACGCACGGCGTGGGCAGGGCTTCCGATGCGCGCACTTCATGCCGCACAGCGCCTCGGCATGATCGGAAATGATTCTGCGCGCATTGCCGCGGCGACCAATGGGCCGTGGAAGAGACTCAGCACGCCACGCGGCCAGATCTTCGCACGCACGAGCGGATCATCCGCCCGCCTGGCACTGCACCTGGTGAACTAGCCGTTGCCCTCAGTGTCATCGATGTTCTGCATGGCGTGAGCGGCACCGACTAGGTACATCCACAGTTGGTTCTCGAGCTCGGGATCTTGCATGTTCATCTCGAGAATTGCGTCATGCATGTGCGTCAGCCAGCGGTCGCGGGCCTCAGCATCAATGGCGAATTCCATGTGCCGCATGCGAAGGCGAGGGTGACCGCGCTCCTCTCCGTAGGTCTGCGGGCCGCCCCAGTACTGCTCCATGAACATCAGTAGGCGGCGCTCGGCTTCGTCCATTTCATGTGCCGGGTACATCGGCGCGAGCACCGAGTCATGGCGGACACCCTGGTAGAAGCGCGCAACGAGTTTGGCAAAGAATTCATGGCCGCCGAATTGCTCATACGGCGTGATCTGCTTCTCGGTGTCGCTCACGTGCCTATTGTGGCTGACGCGCTGTTGACTGCTCAGCCCGCTCCACCAGATGGCGTGCCATGGGCGGAAAGACGAAGGCGTGGAACGGAGCAACCGACCACCAGTACAGGTGCCCGGCCAGGCTGCGGGGCCAGTAGACAGCGCGCTGAATGAGTCGAGATTCATGGGCGCTCACCGCCTGAACATGGAATTCCAGCCACGCTCGGCCCGGCATCTTCATCTCAGCGCGGAGCCGAAGTAGATCGGGTTGATCCTTAGTCTCGACTCGCCAAAAGTCGACGGGCTCGCCCACCATCAGATGTCGAGGGTCGCGGCGACCGCGTCGCAGGCCTACGCCACCGAGCAGTCGATCGATGAGTCCGCGAATCTTCCAGAGCAGGTTCGCCGAGTACCAGCCGTTTTCTCCGCCGATGCACTCGACGGCCCGCCAGAGATCCTCGGCTGATGCGTGACACTCGACTTCACGAACATCGGTGTACAGGGTCCCGCCTGACCACTGGGGGTCAGTGGGAAGCGGGTCACTCGGCGCGCCAGGGGTAGCCGCACCTGACCATCGCGTGATGACATCGGCCTCGCGAATGCGAGTGAGCGCGAGCTTGACCGCGGAGTCGAACGGAACCAGGCCTTCAACCGGATCAGGAATCCAGTGGGCAATGTCATGCTCATGGCAGACGGCCGGATGGCGAAGTGACTGCACGAGCGGCCTGGCGATTGACTTAGGAACTGGCGTGACGAGATTGACCCAGTGGCTCGACAGGCCAGGTGACAGCACGTTGATCGGCAAGATGATGCGTCGAGGAAGGCCGGCCACACGGGCATAGGCCTGCATCATCTCCTGGTAGGACAGGACTTCTGGGCCGCCGATCTCAAAGGTTCGATTCACCTCGGACGGCAGCTCGGCTGCGAGCACTAGATAGCGCAGAACATCGCGAATGGCAATTGGCTGTGTTCTCGTGCGCACCCAGCGCGGCGTGATCATCGCGGGCAGTCGCTCAGTGAGGTAGCGCAGCATCTCGAATGAAGCGGAGCCGGAGCCGATGATGACGGCGGCCCGAAGTTCGATGGTCGGCACGCCCGAGCTGCGCAGGATCTCGCCGACGTTCACACGAGATCTCATATGAGGGCTCATGCGATCCGCGGGCACATCGGGAGCGAGCCCGCCGAGGTAGACGATGCGGGTCAAGGTGCTTGACTCCGCCGCCTCGGCGAAGGCTCGCGCCATGTCGCTCTCAGCACTCTCGAGGTCTCGTCCGTGCTGAAGGGAATGCATCAGGTAGTACGCCACCTGGCAGTCCTGCATTGCGGCACTCAGGTCATCGACGCTCTGCGCATCGCCCTGAACGATCTCGACTTGATCAGCCCACGGCATATCGCGGAGTTTCTCCGGCGAGCGAGCAAGCACTCGAACTGTGTGACCGGCGGCGAGGAGCTCGGGCACGAGTCGACCCCCGACGTAGCCGGTGGCTCCTGTGACCAGGCTGCGCATTGTCATTAGTCCAGTCTGGGGGGTTGTGGCGCTGGTGGCGACCCGGGCATCATCTGGCCTGGCATTGGCCTCATCATCATCGGCATCACGATGCCCGCACGGTCGAAGGCAAGCTTGATGCGCTCTCGGATCGTGCGAGCCAAGATGATCTGCTTCTCGGGCACCGCCTTTGCCGTTACTCGAACGACCATTGCCTCACCTGACATCGATTCGACACCCGCGAATGTCGGCTTGCCGAGCAGCATGTCGTCGTAGGTCGGATCCTCGTCCATATCGATGGCGACGCTCTCGATGAGGTCGCGTACGCGATCGAGATTCTCGTCGTACGCGACCGGAATATCGACGCTGGCGAGGGTCCAGCCCTGTGAACGGTTGGCCACGCGCAGAATCTCGCCATTGCGCACGTACCAGACCACGCCGGAGAGATCGCGCAGTCGGGTGTAGCGCAGCGCAACCTCTTCGACGGTTCCGATGACCGGGCCAAGATCGACCACGTCGCCTACGCCGAATTGATCCTCGATGATCAAGAAGATGCCGGAGAGGTAGTCCTTGACCATGGTCTGGGCGCCGAAGCCCAAGGCAACTCCGACGACGCCTGCGCTCGCAAGCAAGGGAGCGACATTCACTCCCAGCGCCTCGAGAGCCATCAATACCGCGACAGTCCAGACAATCAACGACACCGAACTGGTGAGCAAGGTGCCGATGGCTGCCGCACGCTGCTCGGTGCGCTGCGTCATCAGCATTTCGGAGAGCTCGGCAGTGCGGGTGTACTTGCGTGTCTGCTCAAGGCGTTCGATGCGGGCGCGATCAGAAGTGCGCTTGACGATCTTGTGAATCACGCGCACGAGCACGATCTGCACGATGAATGCGGCGACGACGATGATGATGACCTGAAGGGGAGTGCCCAGTACCCACTCCACCGGGCCGTCGTACCAGTTGGGCTTTGCTGCTGCGGTGATCATCATGAAGTCCACTTCCGGAAGAACGCCAGCGTATCGGCAGTCTCCTCGATCGACTTGTCCATCGAGCGAGCGCCGTGGCCTACGTTGCCCTCGGCGCGAATCAGGATTGGGCGGGTGCCCGCGGTGGCGTGCTGCACCGCCGCGCAGAGCTTGCGACCGTGCATCGGATCAGTGCGAGTGTCGTTGTCGAACACCGCGAACATGGTGGCCGGGTAGTCGGTGCCCTCCTCGACGTTGTGGTACGGCGAGTAGCCGAGGAGCCAGCCGAACTGCTCGGCGATCTCGGGGTCGCCGTACTCCACTGTCCAGGTCGGGCCGAGCTCAGAGGTGGTGTAGCGAATCATGTCGAGCAGTGGAGCCACGCACACGACAGCGTTGTAGAGCTCGGGGCGCTGGGTCATCGCGGCTCCGACGAGGAGGCCACCGTTCGAGCCACCGTAGATACCGAGTTTTGACGACTCTGTGTAGCCCTCGGCGATGAGATATTCGGCTGCGGCATGGAAGTCGTCGAATACGTTCTGCTTCGAGCCGAGCATGCCGGCGCGATGCCAGTCCTCGCCCTCCTCGCCGCCACCGCGGAGGTTGGCAACGGCCCACACACCACCGGACTCCACCCACGCGAGGATCGCGGCCGAATAGCCAGGGGTGAGCGGAATGCCGAAGCCGCCGTAGCCGTAAAGAATCGTTGATCGGGGCTGATCAGGAGTCTCGGTCGGTGCGATCACGAACATTCGCACCACCGTGCCGTCCTTCGAGGTGTACTCGACCTGACGTGAGTAGACCTTGGGAACCTCGACCGCACCGGGAGGCGAGGCATGCAGCGCAACCTCACGAGTGCGAGCGTCGAAGGTATAGATGTGCGGAACTGTTGTGTGATCGGTGTACACAAACCAGCAGACAGGGCCGCCATCGAGATGCTGCACCGGGCCGCCGATGGTTCCGGCGCCAGGCAGTGGCACCGGTGCGATGAATGCGCCGTCGCTCGCCGCGCGCAGGCTCATCTCGCTCACGCCGTGGCGAGTCTGCACCACGAGGAGCACATCGCGATCGAGCTCAGGGCCATCAAGTAACGCGTAGCCATCGAGCACGGCGTCAGGATCCTCGGGAACGAGGTCTGTCCAGGTAAAGGGGTCTTCGTGCGAGGCCACTGCAAGGCGTGCATACGGGGCATCGAGATCGGTGCTCACGTAGATGCGTCCATCGCGCTCGAAGGAGAGTGAGGTCTGCGCATCGACGTCACCTTGAATAAGAGTGAACGAAGGATGCGCCGGATCGCAGTCATCGAGATCGGAGATCCAGAGATCATTGCGCGGTTCGGTGCCCTCGGACGCCGAAATCTGCAGCCAGCGGCCGTCGCGGCTGACCTCGACGCCGTAGTAGTTGGTCATGGTCATGCCTGCACCGAAGACGAGGACGTCGGCCTCGGCCGGTGTGCCGACTACGTGCAGATAGACACGGCGATGGAAGTTCTGCTCCGACTCCGGCAGTAGCTCCGGGGCGATACGTCGCACGTAGTAAAAGGCGAAGCCGCCGATGAGCCACGCAATAGGGGAGTAGCGGCACCGATCAATAGGGCCTTCGATGGTCTCGCCGGTCGCGACGTCCATCACGTAGAGAAGTGACTCCTCGTTGCCGCCGATCGACAATTGGTACGCGAGTCGATCTCCCTCCTTCGAGGGCTGCCAGGAGTCGAGGGTGGTGGCACCTGTCGGGTCAATGGCCATCGGATCAATGAGGGTGCGCTCAGTGCCGTCGGCTTCCACGATGTAGAGCACGGAGAACTGCTGGCCGGGCTCACGGCGGGTCAGGAAGTAGCGGTCGCCTCGCCAGTAGGGCGGTGAGACGGTGCCCGCGCCCAGAAGCTCGCCGACACGGGTGGCAAAGCCCTCGCGCGAATCCCAGCCAGATTGCTCGGTGGCGAGTAGGTCCGCCTGGGCGGACGCCCACGCCTCGGTGCGTGGGTCGGCGGCATCTTCGAGCCAGCGATACGGGTCGGGAACCTCTGTGCCGTGCAGGACATCGACGAGAGGCAGCCGCTCGGCGGCGGGGTATGCGGGGCGATCGGCCATGACCTGAGCCTACGGGGGGTGCGGCTAGCCGCGACATGCCTTGGCAGCCCTGAATGACAGCGTTTACAGTGTGGGCGTGGATCCCAACCTCGAATCCCTGGCGACCGCATATGGAGTGGCCACCTCCTATGTCGATCAGGGCGGGGTGCACGTCGATGTCAGCGAGGACACCGTGCTCGCGGTGCTTGCCGCTCTCGGCACTGATCTTCGCGAAGTTGTCGATCGCCCGGCTGCCATGGCCGCCGTCGCCGAATCCGTGCGGCTTCGCGACTGGCGTCGCATGCTGCCGCCGGTCGTCGTTGCCACGCAGGGGAGTGCACGCTCGGTGTGGATACATGTTCGCGATGGCGCCCCGGCCTCGGCTTATGTGATCACCGAATCAGGTGAGCGCGTGGAACTCATGCAGGTCGACAACTGGACGCGACCGGTCGAGGTTGACGGCCAGATGATCGGTGAGGCTTCCTTCGCCATCCCCGTTGATCTTCCGCTTGGGTGGCACGTGCTGCACGCCGAGAGCGACGACCGACAGGCGCAGGCTTCACTGGTCATGACGCCCGCGCGAATTGATCCTGATTCAATCGCCGGCGATCGTCAGTGGGGCTTCATGGCGCAGGTCTATGCGACGCGCTCTCGAGAGTCCTGGGGGATCGGAGACCTTCATGATCTCGCCACGCTCGCGGCGTGGAGCGGCAGCGAACTCGGAGCCGGGTTCGTCCTCATCAATCCGCTGCACGCGGCAACCCCCGTCTCGCCAATCGAGAACTCGCCGTACCTGCCGGTGACACGTCGATTCACGAATCCCATTTACCTGCATGTCGAGGACATCGCGGAGTTCGAAGAACTGAAGAAGAAGCAGCGCAAGCAACTGGAGGAAAGCGCTGAACCACTGCGGGCGATGAACCTCACGTCAGATCTCCTTGATCGCGATGCTGTCTGGGCAGTTAAGAGCGCAGCATTCGCCGAGGTATTCGAAGCGGGCTTGTCGAAGCAGCGGCGCGCAGAGTTCGAGGCTTACTGCTCAGCGCAGGGAGTCGGCCTGCGTGATTTCGCGACCTGGTGCGCGATGAACGAGATTCTCGGCAACGATCCGTCGGCATGGTCATTTGACTATGCGCGACCTGATTCGCCTGCAGTCGCGGTCTTCCGGGCGAAGAACTCAGACCTCGTCGAGTTCCATATGTGGATGCAGTGGCAGATGGATCAGCAGCTCGCCGCCACGCAGAAAGCCGCGCGCGATGCGGGCATGGCCATCGGCATCATGGCCGATCTCGCTGTTGGGGTTCACCCGTCAGGCGCCGACGCCTGGGCTCTGCAGGATGTTCTCGCTCGCGGGGTTTCAGTCGGCGCTCCTCCTGATATGTACAACCAGATGGGTCAGGACTGGTCGCAGCCGCCGTGGCGACCCGATGCCCTCGCCGACGCCGGCTACCTGCCGTATCGCGATCTTCTGCGCACGATCTTGCGTCACGCCGGCGGCCTGCGCATCGATCACGTTCTCGGGCTCTTCCGACTGTGGTGGGTGCCGGCCGGCATGGGTGCGCGCAACGGCACCTTCGTGCGCTTCGATCACGACGCGATGATCGGCATCTTGTGCCTCGAGGCGCAGCGCGCCGGCGCGATCGTCGTGGGCGAGGATCTCGGCACCGTCGAGCCATGGGTGCGCGACGTGCTCGCTGCCCGCGGCATCCTCGGCACGGTTATCTCCTGGTTCGAGCGCACCGACGGCTTCATCACGCCATTGAATGACTGGCGACGCGACATCCTGGCCAGCGTCACCGTGCATGACCTGCCTCCGACTGCGGGTTTCCTGCGCGATGAGCACGTGCGCATCCGCGAGACGCTCGACTTGCTTACCACCGATCCCGCCGACGAGTACTCGAATGCCAGGCACGATCGTGAGCAGTGGGCTCAGCTGTTGCGTGACGCCGGGTTCTTGGCCGTCGACGCCGATCTTGACTCCGACGCCGGACTCGACGCAATGGCTATCGCCCTGCACCGAGCGGTGGGCTCTACGAAGGCCCGACTCGTGGGAGTTGGCCTACCCGATGTCGTCGGTGACCGTCGGGCGCAGAACCAGCCAGGCACCTACCTGGAATACCCGAACTGGCGTGTGCCGATGACCGATTCCGCAGGCCGTCCAGTGCTCCTTGAGGACGTCATGGCAGGGCCGGAACTCCTTGGCCCGATGGTCGACGCCGTGCGCAGGGCGACGCACGGGCATGAATAGGATTGCGGCGTGAACGCAGGACAAGCACTCGCACTCTTCGCAGGCATCCCGATCGGCTTCGCCGTGATCGTGGCCATCGCTGTTTCCGCACCCAAGTGGATGCGCGGCGATCGTCACTCCGGCTTGCCGGGTGAGCCCACTGCCGAAGGCCCCGTCTTCATTGCCAGTTCGGGCTCTGCTCCCGATCCGTCGATCATCCCGCGCGAGATTGGCGTGGGTTCATCCTCATTCGTAGGAGGTGGCGCACATGGAAGCTTCTGATCTGACCCCCAAGCAGCGCGTGGCGATCACGGACGCCGTCGAGCTCGCTCGTGAGATCTCCGGACGCTGCTTCGCGGTTTACGTCGGCCCACTCGAGCAGGGTCGCGACTCGGCTATCGCCAAGCACGCCCAGATCCCTGGCGCTCAGACCTCAGTGCTGATCGCCGTTGACCCGGTGGCACGCACCATCGACATCATCACCGGCACCCAGGCCGCGATCGACATCGATGACCGTTCGTGTGAACTCGCAGTCCTGGCGATGCGCTCGAATTTCGAAGCCGATGATCTTGTCGGCGGAATCCGCGCCGGTGCGATGCTGCTTGCCGAGCACGCTCGTGCCCCGCGTGTGCTGCACCTGAACGAGCCTGCCTAAGCCTGCTTGCGCTGGCCGCCTACTCGAATGAGGGGCTGGCCGTGCGGGTGCGCTTGATCTCGTAGAAACCCGGCGTACCGGCCACGAGCAATGTGCCGTCCCAGAGCCTGCCTGCGGCATCGCCGCGAGGGGTAGGTGTCACCACGGGGCCGAAGAAGGCGATCTGCTTGCCATCGGCGCCTGGAACAGCGATCACCGGAGTGCCGACATCCTCGCCCACAAGTGAGATGCCCTCCGCGTGGCTAGCGCGAAGATCCGCATCGACTGCGTCGGAATGCGCGAACTCTGCGAGTGCGGCCGGGAGACCGACCTCGGCAAGTGACTCGGCGATCACTGCATCGAAATCCTCGCGTTGTCCGAGATGAATGCGAGTTCCGATGGCGGTGTACAGGGGCAAGATCACCTCGTCGCCGTGAGCGTTACGTGCGGCGATGATCACGCGTACCGGGCCCCAGGCGCGCTTCATCAGCTCGACGTACTTCTCCGGGAGTTCGCGTCCGTCGTTGAGCACGGCCAGCGACATCACGTGCCAGCGCACGTTCACCTCGCGTACCTGTTCCACCTCGAGCATCCAGCGGGAGGTCATCCAGGCCCACGGGCAAGCGGGGTCGAACCAGAAATCTGCGGTGACGCTCACGTGGGCTCCTCGGGTGGCTCCCTTGCATCAGGCGCATAGGGTTGTCCCATCCTAAGGAGGTCATCGCGTGAGCGACAACGAGAACATCACCCGGGCCGAGGCGGCCGATCGATCGGCGCTTCTGCACTCGCATTCGTACGAGGCACTCCTCGATCTCACGCAGCCGGGCGACACGTTCATCTCGACCACGACTGCCACCTTCGACTGCCGCACACCGGGGGAGTCGAGCTGGATTGACCTCATTGCGCCATCGGTTCGCTCGGTCGTGCTCAATGGCATCGAGCTCGATGTTGCCTCGGTTGTCTCCGGTGCCCGCATTGCGCTTCCGAATCTTCAGGCGGCCAACACGGTCGTCGTCACCGCCGACTGCGCGTACATGAACACGGGCGAGGGTCTTCATCGTTTCGTCGACCCGGTCGATAACGAGACCTACCTGTACACCCAGTTCGAATCGGCCGACGCCCGCCGCATGTACGCCTGCTTCGAGCAGCCTGACCTCAAGGCAACCTTCCAGCTCAGCGTCATCGCACCTGATCACTGGAAGGTCGTCAGTAATGCAGTCTCGCCCGAGCCCTCGTCACTCGGTGGCGGCAAGGCGCGCTGGGATTTCCCGGCCAGCCTGCGCATGTCGACCTACATCACCGCACTCGTGGCGGGGCCGTACTACGAAGTGCGCGATTCCTACACCGGTACTTTCGGCACCTACCCCCTCGGCGTCTTCTGCCGTGCCTCGTTGGCCGAGTTCCTCGACCCCGATGACATCTTCCTGATCACCAAGCAGGGCTTCGAGTTCTTCGAGAAGCAGTTCGGCGTGGCCTACCCGTTCGGCAAGTACGACCAACTCTTCGTCCCTGAATTCAATGCGGGCGCGATGGAGAACGCGGGCTGCGTCACCTTCCTTGAGGATCTCGTCTTCCGCTCCCGCGTGACCGATTCGGCCTACGAGCAGCGTGCCAACACGATCCTGCACGAGCTCGCTCACATGTGGTTCGGCGATCTGGTCACCATGACCTGGTGGGACGACCTGTGGCTCAACGAGTCCTTCGCTGAATGGGCCGCGCATTACGCCAACGTGCACGCCACGCGCTTCACCGATGCCTGGACTTCGTTCTCCAACCAGCGCAAGGCCTGGGCGTACCGCCAAGACCAGTTGCCCTCGACTCACCCGATCGCTGCCGACATGACTGACCTCGATGCGGTGCGCGTGAACTTCGACGGCATTACCTATGCCAAGGGCGCATCAGCCCTTCGTCAGCTGGTCGCCTGGGTGGGCGAGCCGGAGTTCCTCGCCGGCATCCACGAGTACTTCACCAAGCATGCCTGGGGCAACACGCAGCTTGACGACCTTCTCGTTGAGCTCGAGAAGAGCTCCGGACGCGACCTGTCGGGCTGGACCCAAGAGTGGCTGCGCACGAGTGGCGTGAACCTCATGCGCCCGCTGGTCGCCGTTGATGCGAATGGCAATTACGCATCCGTGGTGATCGAGCAGGAGCCGCCGAGCAGTCCTGCTGGCATTGCGCCAACCCTGCGTTCGCACCGGATGGCGATCGGTCTCTATGACGTCGTCGACGGAGCGCTCACCCGCCGTGATCGTCTCGAGCTTGATGTTGTCGGTGCTCGCACCGATGTCACGTCACTCGTCGGCGTGAAGCAGCCCGACCTCCTCTTGCTCAATGACGACGACCTCACGTTCACCAAGTTCCGACTTGATGAGCGCAGTTGGAAGACGGCTGTCGCCCACCTCGGTGACATTGATTCATCTCTGGCACGTGCGCTCATCTGGGGTGCGGCTTGGGATATGACTCGCGATGCTGAGGCCAGCACTGGCGACTTCCTCGATCTCGTGATCTCCGGTATCGAGAAGGAATCCGATGTCGGTGTCGTACAGGGCGTGCTGCGTCAGCTCAAGGCGGCTATCGATCAATTCTCTGCGCCCGCGAACCGTGTTGTCTACGTGCGGCGCATCGCAGCAGCGCTCCTGGAGTTCGCG
>JBIJBU010000020.1:0-20475 GCA_044345075.1 Candidatus Nanopelagicales bacterium
GGTGGCCCACGCATCGCCGCCCCGGCGGGCGAGCTCGGAAAGGGAGTCGGCGAGGTCTCCCCAGCCGTGCAACTCCAGCACCGGACGATAAGCAGGAGTGCTGCCGTAGAAGGCGATCTGCTGCCGCACGGCGTCGGCTGAGAGAGCCATCTCTGCATCGGTATCACCGCTCACGACGAAGCCCATCAGGCTCACGGCGCAAGAATCATCCGCGCGATCCGCTGACGTCTGGCCTTCGACGATTGCCGGCACGGAGATCTCCTCAATGTATCGGCGAGTAGTGAACCCATGAAGGATCACGCCATCAGCGACCTCACCGGCAACGCGAGTCATGTCAGGCCCTACGGCCGCGATGTAAATGGGCGGTGCTCCGTAGGAGTGAGGCTCAGGCGAGAAGAATGGAGTCATCAAGGTGTGCTGGTAGTGCTCACCGACGAACTTCAGCGGCGTCTGGTCCTGCCATGCCGTCCAGATTGCCTTCAGGGCCTGCGCATACTCCCGCATTCGCGCAGCAGGAGGACTCCAGGGCATGGAGAACCGACGCGTGATGTGCGGCTTCACCTGACTGCCCAGGCCGAGCATGAAGCGTCCGCCGGTAAGTGACTGAAGGTCGTAGGCCGTCTGAGCGAGAGTCATGGGCGAGCGTGCGAAAGCGACCGCAATAGAGGTACCCACCTGCAAGGTGCTGGTGACCTCGGCGGCGATGAGCAAGGGGAGAAAGGGGTCATGCTGCGCCTCGGAGGACCACAGTGCATCGAAGCCAGATGTCTCAGCCGCACTGGCAGCCGCCCGAATGTCCTCGAGTCCGCCGTACGAACCTGTGCCGATGTTCGCGTCGATGCGCAAGGTGCTCCCAGTCATCTTGAATCCCTTTCCCCGGGCTGCGACTGAGCCGGTTGGCTGCGGACTAGTTCAGCAACTCGAGGATCGTGGCATTCGCCATGCCGCCGCCCTCGCAGATCGCCTGGAGTCCGTAACGAGTGTTGGTGCGGCGCATGTGATGCACGAGTGTCGTCATGACGCGTGCGCCGGATCCGCCGAGCGGATGACCGAGCGCCATGGCGCCGCCATTGGGGTTCGTCAACTCGACTGGCGCTCCCGTGTCCTTGAGCCAGGCTCCGAGCACCGAGGCGAAGGCCTCATTGACCTCGAAGGCGCCGATATCCGACAGGGAGAGGCCGCTGCGCTCCAGTGCCTTCTTGGTCGCGGGTATGGGCCCGGTCAGCATGATGATCGGGTCGACGCCGGCCAGGGCAAAGGTATGGAATCGTGCGAGTGGAGTGAGCCCGAGCTGAGCAGCCTTCTCCGACGTGGTGATGAGCAGCGCAGCGGCGCCATCGGAGATCTGCGAGGCATTGCCAGCCGTTACGACGCCGTTTTCCTTAAACGGGGTCTTCAAGGCGGCAAGCCCCTCGAGGCTCGTACCGCTTCGGATGCCTTGGTCTGCCGTGACCAGTCCATTTGCCGTGACGATAGGGATGATCTCCTCAGCGAAGAGTCCTGCTTCGGTGGCGGCGGTCGCGCGAGCGTGAGAGTTGACGGCGAGCTGATCAAGATCGGTGCGGCTAAGACCCCAGCGCTCGGCAATCATCTCGGCACTGATGCCCTGGGGAACGAGCTGGTCCTCGTAGCGTGCCAGCATGCGCGGGCCGAAGGGACCGTCACCGCCGACGGTGTTAGAGAACATCGGCACGCGCGACATGGACTCGACTCCGCCTGCGATTACCACGTCATATTGACCGGCGATCACTCCAGCAGCAGCGAAGTGAGCTGCCTGCTGACTGGATCCGCACTGGCGATCGACAGTTACTCCCGGTACGGATTCTGGGAACCCGGCTGCGAGAGCCGCATTGCGACCGACGTTGAAGGACTGCTCGCCCACCTGAGAGACACAACCCCAGACCACGTCGTCAATGACGGCAGGGTCGATGCCGGTGCGCTCTACGAGGCCTTGGAGAACCATGGCGGAGAGATCGACGGGATTGATTCCGCTGAGAACTCCCTTCTCCGGCTTCCCGATACCGATGGGCGATCGGACTGCTCCCACGATGACTGCGTCGCGCATGTGTAGCTCCTCTTACTCAGCCTGGCGCCCCGTCACGTGAAGGCCAGGAATCCATGTCACTGTGCAACGAAAGACATCCGATGTTGCCACTGACGTCACTAGCGACTTAGGCTACGCCAGCTCGCCGCTAGTAGCCTTTTTGGACCTTGAATCTCACCGCAACGCTGACTTTTCTTGGCTCCGAGTCTAGTGAAGTAGTTTGCCCCCCGCAGTCAAACATCAGATGTATGCTGATGAGGATGAATACTTCCTGGAAGCCTTCCGGTGCCTACAACTGGCGCGATCTGGGAGGACTCCCCACCGTTGACGGTCGCTTCACTCGTCCTGGTCGACTGTTCAGGAGCGACACTCTCCAAGAGGTTGATGAGGCAGACGCTCGGCGGCTCGCCGACGAAGTCGGCCTGCGCACCATTGTCGATCTGCGACTTGCAGGCGAGGTGGTTCGAGAAGGTCGCGGAGCGCTCGAAGGCGAACCGTCTGTCCGTCATCTCAGTGTTCCGCTCATCAGCGTTGATCTCTCCGTGCCGGGAACAGCGGTTCCGCTCATCACGGCGGATATGCACATTCCGCACTACGTGGGTTTCCTGGAGGTGAGCGCTGACAAGTTCCGCGTGATCGCCGAGACTCTGGCCGCTGATGGGATCCCGGCTGTCGTGCACTGTGCCGCGGGCAAGGATCGCACCGGCGTCGTGGTGGCTGTCCTCCTTGACGCTGTGGGAGTAGAGCGCACCGCGATCATCGACGACTACGTGCGTACCCGTGAGTTCTATCCGCAGGTGCATGCACGATTAGAGACACTGCCAAGTTACGGCGAGTACATCAACCTCCAGCCCCCCGAGGTTATGGACGCACGCCCAGAGACCATCGGCGGATTCCTCGATGGGCTGGTGGAGCAGTTCGGCTCAGGCGCGGATTTCCTTCGCTCCGTGGGCGTTGGTGACGACGTCATTTCCCGACTGCGTGCCGCACTCGTCGACTAACTCGACAGGCGGGGCAAACTTACATGGATATGCCACCGTCGACCGGAAGCACTACGCCCGTGACGTAGCCGGCCTCCTCGGAGCCCAGGAAACCGACTGCGGAGCAGATCTCTGACGGATGAGCAAAGCGGGCCATCGGAATTCCCGCGGCGATCTCCGCGAGCTTGTCGGCCGGTATTCCCGCCACCATGCGAGTCTCGGCGTTCGGCGAAATGGCGTTGACGGTGATGCCGAAACGGGCCAGCTCCTTGGCGGCAGTCTTCGTGAATCCGATGATTCCGGCCTTAGCGGTCGCGTAGTTGGCTTGTCCGGTGTTGCCGCGGATTCCTGAGTAGGACGTGACGTTGATGATGCGGCCATATCCACGTGCACGGAAGTGCGGTACGCAGGCACGGGTGAACTTGAAGGTTCCGCCGGCATGCACGTTCAGCACCGCATCCCAGTCGTCATCCGACATCTTCCACACGACGCCGTCGCGCAGGATTCCGGCATTGTTCACCAGGACATCGATGCGACCGAACTTGGCCATGGCCGTGTCGATCACTCGCTGGACGTCGTCGGTGTTGCTCACGTCTGCCTGGACCCCGGTTGCGCCTACTTCAGCACACGCTTGCTCAAGGACATCGCCGTCGAAGTCCACGGCGATCACGTTCCCACCCGCATCTGCGAAAAAGCGAGCAAGCTCGAGTCCGATTCCGCGCGCTGCGCCCGTGATGATCACGGTCTGGCCGGTAAACGTGAAGGCAATATTCGACATGTGCTCTCCTCTTCGGTGATTTCCCTTACCAAGCGTGTACTGAAGTACTCTGAATCACAGACCCAGGTCGCGGCCGATGATCTCCTTCATGATTTCGTTCGTTCCACCCCAGATCTTGGTCACTCGCGCATCCATCCAGGCCTGGGCCACGCGGTATTCCCGCATGAAGCCGTAGCCGCCGTGCAGCTGCACGCAGGCATCAAGGGCGTCATTTTGGATCTCCGCTGTCCAGTACTTTGCCTTGGCCGCATCAACAGCTGACAGCTCGCCCTCGGCATGTGCTTCGACGCATGCGTCGACATAGGCCTGAGTGACGTCAATTCGGGTGTAGAGGTCCGCGAGCAGGAACTTGTTGTGCTGGAAGGTTCCGATTGCCTGGCCGAAGGCTTGGCGTTCCTTCGCGTAGACCAGGGTCTCATCGAGAATCTGCACCACGTGGGCGAGATTTCCCACTGCTGCGCCAACACGCTCCTGAGGCAATTGCTCCATCATCTGGATGAACCCGCGATCTACCTCGCCGATGACGTTCTCATTCGGTACCCGAAGGTCCTCGAAGAAGAGTTCAGCGGTGTTTGCCTCCGGCTGGCCGACCTTGTCGAGCTTGCGACCGCGCTCAAATCCCTTCATTCCGGTTTCGACAGCGAACAAGGTGATTCCCTTTGCCCGCTTCTCCGGGCTTGTCTTCGCGGCGACGATGACGAGATCTGCGGTATATCCATTGGTAATGAAAGTCTTCGATCCGTTCAGCACCCAGTCGTCTCCCGAGCGCACGGCACTCGTGCGCAGGGCCGCGAGGTCCGAACCGCCGGATGGCTCGGTCATGGCAACGGTCGAGAGAATCTCGCCCGAGCAGGCGCCAGGCAGCCAGCGCTGCTTCTGCTCGGTTGTGCCGTACTTGACGATGTACGGGATCGTGACATCGAAGTGCATTTGAAAGCATGAGTTGAAGGCCATGGACGCGTGCGCGAGCTCTTCGCCGAGCACCGCATTGAAGCGGTAGTCCTGAGCATCGACACCGCCGAACTCCTCCGGTACCTCGAGCCCGAGAAGGTCATTACGACCGGCTTCGAGCCAGACTTCCCGGGCGATCTCCTTGTTCTCTACGAACTCGTGATAACTCGGCTCGAGGGTTCGCTCGACGAAGGTACGGACGCTCTCGCGGAATGCGGTGTGGTCCTCGTTGTAGAGCCTTCTGCGCATGATCCCTCGCTCGAATTCTTCCGAGAGGCTTCTCAAGGTGCCTCGAAGCCGCTAGACTAACACGCGTTAGTTAATCCGTCGCCAGGTCTGCAGAATCGGGACGTGGCCTCCGCAGGGAGCATTCAGTGGAATTCGAATTCAGCCCCAAGGTCGTTGACCTTCAGGAGCGCGTGACCAACTTCTTGAACTCAGAGATTCTGGCCGCGGAGCCGGTCTACCAGGCGCAGAAGCTCGAGATCGGGCCTTGGGATACGCCGCCGGTGATCGAGGATCTCAAGGTGAAGGCTCGCAGCCAGGGCCTCTGGAATCTTTGGCTGCCCGGTGACCGTGGCGCCGGCCTCACGAATCTCGAATATGCCCCCCTAGCCGAGATCTCAGGACGAAGCCCATGGATCCTCCCTGAGGCGATGAACTGCTCCGCCCCGGACACCGGCAACATGGAGGTGCTTTACCACTTTGCCACCGAAGACGTGCGCGAGCACTGGCTGCCGCTGCTGCTTGACGGCAAGATTCGGTCGGTCTACTCGATGACCGAGCCCGCGGTGGCGAGCTCCGATGCGAACAACATCAGCCTTCGCATCACCGAGGAGGGCGACGGCTTCCGGGTCAAGGGGCGCAAGTGGTGGTCAAGCGGCGCGATGAGCCCGCATTGCAAGGTAGCGATCGTGATGGGTCTTTCGGATCCTGACGGAGAGCGCCACCGTCGTCATTCGATGATCGTGGTTCCGCTCGATACCCCTGGCGTGACCATCTTGCGTTCGACGAGTGTGTTCGGCTACAGCGACAGCGGCCATGGCGGTCACGCGGAGATCGAGTACGACTGCTGGGTGCCGAGAGAGAACCTCCTGGGCACGCTTCACGAGGGCTTCGCCATCGGCCAGGCTCGACTTGGCCCTGGTCGCATTCACCATGCCATGCGCCTCATCGGCATGGCCGAGCGCGCCTTCGACATCATGTGCGAGCGGGCCCAGACCCGATTCCCGTTCGGCAAGGCAGTCGCCGAGCAGGGCGTGTTCCAGGACTGGATCGCCGAGGCGCGAATCCGTATCGAGATGGTGCGCCTGCTCGTGCTCAAGACAGCCTGGCTCATGGATACCGTCGGCAACCGTGGAGCACAGATCGAGATCTCCGCGATCAAGGTTGCGGCTCCGAACATGGCTCAATGGGTCATTGATCGCGCGATCCAGACGTGCGGCGGTGGCGGCGTCAGCCAGGACTACCCGCTTGCCGAGCTCTACGCGCAATCGCGCATGCTCGGCATTGCCGATGGCCCTGATGAGGTTCACAAGATGAGCATCGCCCGTCGTGAACTTCGTCGGTATGCTCCGCAGCAGTAGCCAAGGAGGGTCGGCTACGGCCGACGAGATTCGCCTAGCAGCGCTGGAACAGTTTGCCTCAGTGGGCTATGAAGCGACCACCATGCGAGAAATCGCGGGAAATGTCGGCATCAAGGCAGCCAGTCTCTACAACCACTTTGGCTCTAAAGAGGCCATGCTGTGGGATCTGACGCTTACTGCATTGAACGAGTTGACCGCGGGCTGTGAGCAGGCACTGTCTCGGCTCTCGGCCGATGCCCGCCATGATCAGCGACTTGCTGCCTTCGTGTCCTCGCATGTTGCCTACCATGCGAGCAACCGAAATCAGGCGCTCGTCGTCAACGGCCAGTTGGGTGCACTGTCGGCTCCGCACTTTCGTCAAGCGGTCAAGCTTCGGGCGTCGTACGAGGCAACCCTGCGCGATATCGTCGAAGCCGGGGTGCGTGACGGTGATTTCGAATCGCCCGATATTCGTGTCTCGACGTACGCAATACTGCAGATGGGTGTTGCGGTGTCGACGTGGTTTCGCCCCGATGGTCAGTTGACGATCGAGGAACTGTGCGCGATCTACGTGCAACTCGCGGCTAAATTGCTCGCGGCACGTTCAGGGCCACGCAAGCGAGTTGGGTGAGCAGGACGCGAAAGGATCCGGGACATCCATGGAGTCGAGGAATCGGAAAGGCGCGACATGAGGAATAGAGCCGAGGCGATCAAGGACATTCCGCAAGCGGTGCTGTTCGACTGGGATGGCACGTTGATTGACAGCGGTGACATCCTGCTGACCTGCTGGCATGAGGTCACCACGCGTGTTCTCGGGGCACCATTTCCCATCACTGAAGAAGATCGGCGCAAGTTCCTCTCCATGCGGGGGGCTGACAGTTTCCCCTTGCTCAGTGATGATCCTGAGGTTGTTCGTGCACTCGATGACGGCTTCACCGACGCGTACCTTGCTCTCGCCGCCGATCACATCACTGCGCAGGAGGGCAGCGTGGAATTGGTCAAGGCGCTACGGGCGCGTGGGGTGCTTGTTGCCGTGGTGACCTCGAAGACCCGTCTTCGCATGGATCGGGATATGGAGATCTGCGAACTCGTGGGTGCCTTCGACATGGTGGTCACCGGTGACGATGTCACTCGGGCAAAACCGGATCCCGAGGGAGTGCTGGCGGCATTGGCACAACTCCACGCGACTGCCGAGCGTTCGGTGATGGTCGGTGATGGTCCCGTGGACATCAAGGCCGGCCGGGCGGCGGGCACCATGACCGTCGGGATCTCCCACGGACTGCACTCAGGTGAGGAGCTCCGGGACGCGGAGCCAGATCTGCTCATCGAGTCACTGCTGCAATTGGGCTCGCTCTGGGGCCTGACGTCACTCCCTGATTAGACATCAGTTCAATCTTCACATTTTCACAAATCGAGTTGGGCGTTCGTACCGCCCTCGCCAGTGCGAATGTTGCGGGAAATTTGCCCATTTACGAGGTATTTGCCGTCCAGCCGCCTACCATGAGCCGAACATCGGGTCTTTCCCGGTCACTTTGATTCATCCTATGTTTGCCCCAATTTCGGGGCAGCGAGTGAAAGTAGGAGCTGAAACCATGCCTGATATCGACTTCCTGGCCATTCACGGCCTTGCCGTACGGAAAGCTGCTGGTCCGGCTGCGGTGGCCGACTTGCTGGGAGTTGATGAGGAGGCGGTAACCGCCGCTTTTGATGCATTGGGTGAGCAGGGGCTGGTCGCTGGAGCGCGAGGGATGTTCATGGTTGCGCCCACCGGGCAAGCCTGGCTCGCGGAGCAATATCCGGTTCGCTACGCCGACGCTCGGCAAGACGGAGCTCTCACCGCCGCTTATGAGCGTTTCGAGCGAGTGAACACCGACCTACTCGCACTTTTCACGGATTGGCAGACCATCCCCGCAGGTACGACTCGGGTGCCCAATGACCACAGCGACAAGGAGTACGACCGAGGGATCATCGATCGACTCGGAAACCTGCATGAGAAGGCCGAGCGCGTCGTAGGTAGATGTGCCGAGTCCGAGGCTCGACTAAGCCGATACCTCGCGCGCCTGGAATCGGCTTACGACAAGGTCCTAGCCGGTGATCTTGACTACGTGTCCGGCGTGAGAATCGACAGCTACCACACGGTGTGGTTCGAGCTGCATGAAGACCTGCTTCGCATGCTCGGCCGCACACGTCAGGAGTAAGTCGTGAACCAGTCTCGGGTAATCCATCTTGACGGAACGCAATTGCCGTCACGAGATCTCATCGGCAACAAGGCCTGGAGCGTCGGCCGCATGCTCAACCTGGGTCTGCGTGTCCCGCCCGCATTCGTCCTGCCCATCAGTGAATGCCGGGCTTATCTCGACTCCTCCAAGGTGCTTGATGATGCGCTGTGGGCTGACGTGCTCACGGGAATCGCCTACCTTGAATCCGTATCCGGTCGCAGATTCGGCGACCCTGACTCCCCGCTGCTGGTCTCCGTGCGCTCAGGAGCTGCGGTGAGCATGCCTGGGATGATGGACACCGTCCTCAATCTGGGCGTGACCGATGAGGTCGAGGCCGGACTCGCGCGCCGAACCGGAAATCCGGAGTATGCGCGGGACACCCACGCACGCTTCTGCCACCAATACGGGGACATCGTCTACAAGGCCGACTTGGATACCTATGCGGCCGGACACACTGCGGATGACATCCGGGTGATGGTTCTCGATGACACAGACCTCGAGATCCCCCGGGATCCTTTCGAACAACTCCGCGGCGCGATCTGCGCGGTCTTCAACTCCTGGGACTCCGCTCGGGCCAAGGCCTATCGACGTCACTGGGGTATTGAGGATGCAGGTGGCACGTCTGTCACCGTGCAGGCAATGGTCTTCGGGAACCTGGGTGAGAAATCCGGCACCGGCGTGCTCTTCACCCGCAACCCACTCTCAGGCGCGGCGCTGCCCTACGGCGAGTGGCTTCCCGGCGGGCAGGGCGATGACGTCGTGGGCGGCACTCACGCAGTGCAGGACATGGTCACCCTTGAGAAGTCAATGCCTGATGCACATGCTGAACTTATGGGCTGGTCCACCACGCTGGAGCGCGAGCATGGCGAAGTGCAGGACATCGAGTTCACCATCGAGGAAGGCAGGCTCTACCTGTTGCAAACCCGCACGGCAAAGCGTTCCCCTCGCGCGGCAGTGCGTATCGCGGTGGAGCTCGTCGATGAGGGTGTCATCACGGCCGAGGAAGCGGTGGTCAGGGTGACTCCCGAGCAGGTGCACACGGTGCTTCTCCCCAGGCTCGATACTGCCGATGCGCGGCAGCGGCCTATCGCCAGCGGTGAGCCTGCGTGTCCCGGTGTCGCCTGCGGGATCGGCGTTGTCGATCCTGATGAGGCAGAGCGCAGAAGCACCGAGGGCGAGTCGATCGTCCTCGTGCGACCCAATACGAGCCCCAATGACGTTCACGGCATGATCGCGGCAGTCGCGGTGGTCACCGATCTAGGCGGATCCACCTCGCATGCTGCCGTGGTGACCCGTGCCTTGGGTCGCCCGAGCGTCGTGGGTGTTGGTGATGGTGTCGCTGCCAGTCTCGAGGGGAAACTGCTGACCGTAGACGGCGATGGTGGACATGTATACGAGGGCGAGATGCCCATGGTGGAGACGCGAGTCGAGGATGATCCGTGGCTGTCCCGCTTTGCCGAGTGGGCTGCTGAGCTATCCCCGATGACAGTGGTCACGAGCTCGACTGAGCTCGAATCCGACGTCTTCGATCTTGATCTTGCCGGTTTTGGCATCGGACACGAGGGCTCGGTGATCGATGCTGATGGTCTTCAGCGAGCCTTAGCCGGCAAGGCAGCGGTGCGGGGCTCACTGATGTCGACGGAGCAGGGCATGAAGGCGGCTCTTGATGCCGGAGTCACTTATGTGATCGCACGCCCGGTGCTCCCGCTTCAGCTCCTGGCCATTCGTATTCAGCGCGGTCTCTAGATCGAGCTCACCGGATTTCGGGCATGACCAACTGGCGGGAAAGTCCATGACCCCGAGCAAGTTTTCCACGGGGAGAGAGTCTCTTGCCGAGACGACCACGTCATTACTCTGCGGTGAAGGCGGCCTGAACTCTTCGTGACGATCGTGAGTGAGAGGCACCGCGACTAATGAATCGAGAAGCCACCATCGGTCACCTGGTAGGAGCCGGTGATGTTGGACGCATCATCACTCGCCAGGAAGGCCACGAGCTTGGCGACGTCCTCAGGCGTGCCCATGCGTCCGATGGGATGCATCCCTGAGAGCTGGTCATACACCTCAGGACTCAAGGCGTTGCGCACGAGATCCGTGCTCACGAAGCCCGGGCCGACGGCGTTCACCCGTACACCGGCGGCTGCGTAGTCAAGGGCAGCGCTTCTGGTGAGGCCCAGAACCCCGTGCTTCGAAGTGGTGTACGCAGCGGCATTCGGCCAGGTGATGCTGCTCAGGATGGATCCCATATTGATGATCGAGCCGCCACCCGATGCCACCATCGCCGGGATTTCGGCCAGCATGCTGAAAAAGACGCCGTCGAGGTTGATGTCCAGCGTCTTGCGCCACAGGGCCGGCGTGAGGTCCGCAACCGGGAGTTGCTCTGCGCTGATCCCGGCATTGTTCACGGCAATATCCATTCGCCCGTGTATCTCGACGATCGAGTTCACCAGGTTCACAAGCGCATCAGGGTCCCGCACGTCAACAGTGGCCGCGCTGGCCTGCTGGCCGAGGGCGTTGATGCTTGCTGCCACTGCCTGCGCGGCTGGTCCGTCGATATCGGCGCAACTAACCACGGCGCCACGGCTGGCTAGTTCGCGGGCACAGGCTGCACCGATTCCGGCACCTGCGCCGGTAACGAGTGCGATTCGCCCATCGAGAATTCCCATGGAGGCATTCCTTTCAGTGGTTCATGAGGGGTAAGGGAGGAAGGTGGGAGCAACGTGCGGGAGTGCGACAAGAAAAGGGACGGGGATCCGATCCGGCATCCCCGCCCCTTCACTCATACGAAAGATCAGCCGATCGGCTGCTCACCGGAGGCGATGCGGATTGCATCGATATCAGCGCGAGAGAGGCCGGCACCCTTGCCCTTGAGCAGACGCGAGTTGGCCTGGGTGGCCTTGTAGAGCGCATCTGCTTCAGGGCTCGCGTAGTTGTACTTGATCCACGAGTCGTCGTAGTACTTCGAACCTGCGGACACCGGACCCGAGGTGAACGCCTTTGCGGCTGCGTTCGCTTCCGCCTGGGTCAGCTTGCCCTGAGTCGTCGTCCACTTGGCGGTCTTCGCCGGAAGCGACGTGCTGCCGCTGCGGATCGGGCCCACCGAAGAGGTCCACTGGTCATTCTCGAGCACCGAGTACGGGATCGCCGACCACATGTCATTGGACTGATTCGACCACTTGTTCATGTTGTACGGGTTGTTCTGCTGGCTGCTCAAGGTGATGTACCCGACGAGCTCGGCAATCGAGTGATTTCCGTACTCGTCGTTCATGATGGGCTTCAAGCGCTGGGTACGGTCCTCGAGAAGGAACCAATCGTCCTGCTCGTAGACCCCGGCGAAGTGAGCGAGATCCTTCGCCACGGAGTAGTAGACCAGGGCACCTGCGTCGATCATCTGATCCCGGGTCCAGCCGGAGATGACCTTCCAGAGTTCGGAAGTGGCCGTGGCCATCGCGTCGCGCGAATGGTCGAGGTAGTCGGCCATGTCGCTTGCGTTGTTCATATGGACGGGCAGGTAGCCATCGGAGAGGTAATCCGAGGTGTACAGGCCCACGGCGACCATGTTGTCGTGATCGTAGGAAGGCGTCGCTTCGAAGGATCCCCAGTCATCGACGATATTGAAGTGGGTGTCCTTCATGATCACGGGCAGTGTGAGGTTGTTGAACTCGATGCCCGAGGTGACGCCGTCGAGCCAGGGGTAGTCGCCCTCAGCCAGGTCGATGAAGTCACGAACGAGCATCTCGTTGTTGCCGACCTTGTACGGACCGCTGTTATTGATGCCCAGTCGGCATTCGCAGTTCTTCAAGAAGGCGTACTGAGATGCCGTCGCGAGGAATCGCACGACTGACGTATGCAGCTTGTCGCCAGGCTTGCAGCCAAGTGCGTCCGCCTCGAAGACCTGAAGGGTGCGCTCGGGGTGGATCTGCCCCTTGTTGTTGTCATCGCTGTTCAGGACGTACGAATTCTGGCGGTGGTATCCGAGGTTGATACGACGGCTGAAGTCGAGCACGAACCGCATGTCGTCGATGCCGTCGGTCGGATTGATCATCCCCATGTCGAGCAGGAACTGGCGGCCACCCAAGTAGAACTGCTGGATGATGCCCATCATGATCGTGTTGACGCCCGTGGAGACCTCTCGAGCGCGATCGCCGATTTCCTCTGCAGGCATTGCCGCATCGATCTTGCGCAGCAACTCCGGGTAGCGGTACCAGCAGTTGTAGTACGACAGTGCGATGTAGGGGTTAACGGGGAAGAGCTTGGATTCCTGGACTGTACGCGTGGTGCACTGCCAGTAGAAGATATCGCTGGACTTGCGAATCCAGGCGTTGTCCTCGAGCAGCTGGGCGTAGGTGTAGTTCGAAGGCATGTGTTGTCTCCCTTTCAGGCGAGCTTGACGATTCGGGCACGAGCGGAGTCATCTCGCTCGGCGTAGGCATCGGCGGCGGGCTTGGAGTACTCGACGGCGATGCGGTCGCCCTCGACCAGGCCATCGAGTTCCGAGGCCATGAGGCAGGGGATCCCGTACTCGCGGGTCAAGATGCCTAGGTGAGAGCGGATCGTGCCGCCCATGCAGACAACTCCGGCGAAGTTCTCCAGGATCGGCGCCGTAAGCGTTCCGCCCGAATCGTCGATGATGGCGATGGTGCCTTCGGGCACACCATTCATGAGCATGTCCATGACGACATCGACGGTACCGACGAAGCGCGCGGTGCCCTCCAGGTCAGCAGCCTGGAAGACGTTGTCTCCGGTGCCGACAATGAGGCGACCTTGAGCATCCTTGCCCTGCTGGCCCGAGTCTCCGACACCCTGAAGGGGCTTGTACTTGTCCGGCTCCTCGATGATGGAGATCTGGGCCGATGTCTCGAAGCGGTAACCCGTGGCGAGCAGCTCCTTCTCGATTTCCTCGAAATCGGCGCGCGTCAGTTCAAGGCTGGGGTCGACCACGAACTCTTCCCAGGTCTTGCCTGAAGCAGTGAATTTCTCTGCGACTCGGCGACGGATTGCTGCGTGATAGAACTCGACGGTGGGCATCATCGCTTCCTTGCCCCACTTGTCGTCGAGGACCTTCGGATTACTCATGGATCCTCCTGCCAGTGCTGGTTGGGTGCCGAACTTCGTCGGGTGCTGAGGCATCACGTAGATGCATGGCGCCAGACATAGGATGTCTAGCACGACTCATGGAACTCCCGAGGGGGATTTACCGAATCGGTACGGCAATTTGTGTCCCTCTTGCGGCGACACAGCAAGGACTGCGGGGGTAGCTCAGAGCCCGACGGTGACTGACCGTCCGACCCGTGACATCGGACGTTTTCCTCGTGAACTCCGGCTATTCGGCGCCTATGGGTTCGGGTCGAGTGGACTTTCGTGGCCGGCTGCTTGCCGCAGACAGTGCGATAGCACCCAAAATTGCAGCCCCGCCGATGATCTGGCCGACGAGAACAGGCTGACCAAGCAGGAGAGCCGAGCCCACGATGGCCACGACCGTCTGCAGGCTGAGGATGACCGAGGTGGGGGCGGGTCCGAGCAGCCCGAGCGCCACGTACATCGCCGCAGTGCCGAGCCCGGTTGTCGCCCCGGAGATCACCAGCACCAGCCACGCGCGAGCGGAGAGCGTCTCGAGCTCGCCAAGGATCAGCGCAAGGCTGAGGGTGGAGGCCGCGACTCCGAAGGATACCCAGGCCGCCGCCGCGAGTGCGGGAGTGCGGGGGATCAATCGACTGTTGGCAAGCAGGAAGACCATCACGCAGGCCGAGGAGCCCAGAGCCATGGCCACGCCCGTGCCATCGATGGTCACCTCGCGACCAGCGGCCACGACAAGCGCTGCGCCCATGGCTGACATGAGTGCCGAGGCACCGGCAAGCCACGCCCACGCCCGAAGACGAAGTACTAAGGAGGCCACGAGAACCAGGACCGGATAGGTATAGAAGAGCAGGGAAACGGAGGCGACGGTGCCGTGCTCGAGAGCCCCGTAGAAGAGAACAGCCTGGAGCCCATACGCGATCGCACCCAGGAGAATCGCTGAGAGTCGTTCACCTCGCACCGGAAGCGCAGGTCGCCGCATACCGAGCACGATCACGAGGCAGACGAGGCCGGAGATCGCGTAGCGAATTCCGACTGCGGCGAAAGGCCGGATTCCTTCCTCGACCAAGAAGGCTTGCATGACGACGGTAAATCCAAAGAGCAGAACCGCTGCGAAGCCGATCAGGAGTCCGCGAGTATGGTCCGACATCAGCGAACCATACCGAGAGGAAAGACGTGAGCGTTCTTGTTGCCGGAGGAACTCGAGGAATCGGACTGGAACTTGCCGCGACACTCTCTGAGCCCGGAGAATCGGTCATCATCGGTTACGGCTCTGATGACGCATCCGCGCGTGCGGCATGCGAGCGACTGGAACGCGAAGGTCGAAAGCCGATAGCGGTGCGCGCCGATATGGGCTCGCCCTCCGGTGCCGAAGAGCTCGTGGCTGCCGCCGCAGCACTGGATGAGCCGATCAGGGTTGCCGTGCACAGCACGGTCCGCGTGGTTCCCGGGCAGTTGATGGAACTCAGCGATGAGGATCTCGCGCACACCCTCGCCGTGAATGCCACCTCGCTGCTCTGGCTGGCACGTTCTGCACGGCCTTACCTCAGCCGCGGTAGTTCGATCCTGTACCTCACCAGCAGGGGTCGCGCCACCTACGTGGCCGGCTACGGCACGGTGGGTCCGGCAAAGTCTTATGCCGACGGGTTGATTCGCTACCTTGCCGTGGAGCTTGCGCCCCATGGGATTCGGGTAAATGGTCTGGCACCGAGCACGCAAGACACCGAGGCGTTGCGCGTTGTCTTCGGCGACCGCACCGACGAGGTGATTGCAGCCGCTCGAGCCAAGAACCCAAGTGGGCGACTCGTTGAGGCTGCCGATTACTGCGCAACGGCGAGATTCCTCGTGTCGCCCGAAGCCTCGATGATCACCGGACAAAGCATCTTCGTGTACGGGGGCGCCGACCTGCTTGGCTGACCCGTGCGGGTCAGCCATTCGGCCTTCGCAGGACCACATCCATTGACTCGGTGGCCACTCGTGCGTATGGCGCATTGATTGCTGCTACGAGCGAGCGAACCTGCTGAATCTCATCGCTGGCAAGCGGATAATCGCGCTTCGTATTGCCTGCCGCATGCATGGCATCGAGATCGAACTGCGGGACGAGTGCCTTGAGGATCAGCTCGTCATCATCTGTGGTGCCGAACTTCTTGCGCAGTTCATCTTCGGTCGGCTGCTCCGGCGGATTCGCGAAGATCTCTGCGGCGCGAGGCGCGGCCATGATTCGGTCAAGGGTGTCGGGCTCGATAGGTGCGGGAGTCTCCCCGTAGTAGCCGGCTGCATATTGCACAACCTCATCAGGAACCACGGAATAGCGATCACCCGTGACAACATTGAGCACTGCCTGAATGCCGACCAGTTGACTAAAGGGCGTCACCATCATCGGATAGCCGAGTTCGCGACGCACACGTGCAGTCTCCTCGAGAACATCTGACATTCGATCGGTCATCCCGTACTGCTCGAGCTGGGCCTTCAGCGTTCCGGTCATGCCGCCCGGAATCTGATGCTGCATGTTGAACAGGTCGTATTCCGCGAACTGATTGACCAGGTAGCCCTCCTGGCGACCCACTCGCTCAAAGTGATCGGACACCTGACCGAGAAGGGCTCCGTTCACTGAATGCTCGTAGCCCATGAGTTCGACGTTGCGGATCATGCTCTCAGTGCTCGGCGTCGAAGGACCGTTCGCCATTGACCGAACTGTCGTATGCAGCACGGTAACCCCGAGTCGCACGGCCTCGCAGTAGGCCATCCCGGAGATTCCCATCAAGTTATTCGAGTGCATCTCGACGGGCTTGCCGCCGGCGTTGGCGACGAAGGTGGGCACCAAGGTGCGAAGGCGGTCAGGGTGGAGCACTCCGGCGGTGTCGTACAGCAAGATGGTGTCGACTTCAGGGACGGCTGCAAGTCGGCGCACCTTGTCGGCGTAGTACTCATCGGTGTGGATCGGTGACATTGCGAAGATCACGGTGCCGGCAACTTCCGAGCCATACTGCTTGGCGATGCGAGCAAGCCGCGCCATTTTGTCGATGTTGAAAAGTCCGTCGTAGATCCAGTAGCTGCGGACCCCGTGCTCATTGAGCTGGCGCATCCAGATATCCATCAGCGCATCGGGAGTCGTGCCAAAGCTGATGCAGGCATTCGATCTCATCCCGCCACGAACTGGCGTGCGGCGGATGGATCCCATGATCATGTCGAGGCCCTGCCAGGGATTCTCGCGCTTGTACTTGATCAGCACTTCGAAGAAGGAACTAGCAGCAGCGTCGATGACCTTGAAACCGGCGCGATCGAGGATGGGCGCGACTGGAAGTGCCATGCCGGCTTGCATGCGCATGCCCCACAAGCTCTGCTGCCCATCGCGCAGGGTGCTGTCGAGAAAGTCGATGTGGGTCACGAGTCACTCCTTGGGTTCTGTAGTGAGCAGGGTTGCTCGAAGTTCGGTCTTCAACACTTTTCCGGCACCATTCCTTGGGAGCTGAGACACCAGGTGGTACTCCTTGGGGCGCTTATAGCGGGCCATGGATTCCAGGCAGTGCTCCTCAAGGGCTCGCTGGAGTTCTGGAGCCTCGTGTGAGGAGGCAGGCGTGGGGACAATGAAGGCGATAACGCGCTCCCCCCACTCCTCGTCAGGGACTCCGATCACGGCCACGTCAGCTACCCCGGCGTGCTCGATGAGAACGTCCTCAACTTCGCGAGGGTAGACATTTGCGCCCCCGGTGATGACGAGATCCTTGCTGCGATCCAGCAGCGTTAGCGCTCCGCTCGTGAGCATTCCGATATCGCCCGTATGCAGCCATCCCCCGCGGAGCGCTTCCGCGGTCGCCTCGGGGCGATTGAGGTATTCGCTCATGACAGTCGGACCACGAACAATGATCTCGCCGGCCTCACCGTCAGCGACATCGCGGTCATCCGCGTCGACGACGCGAACCTCGGTGCCGATTCGTGGGAATCCGACGCTGCGCAGTAGATCCTGATTCGATTGCTCGACGGCCTCGCCAATGGCCCGTGCATCAAGTGCCGTGATGGTGCACGGCGTCTCGCCTTGGCCGTAGCCGTTCCAGATGCGAGGTCCGAATACACCGACTCCCGTCACTAGGTCGTTGACCAGGACAGGTGCCGCGCCGACGAGGACAGTGCCCATACGGCTCGTATCCGGAGTAGTCGCCTCACCTGCTTCGACCAGGCGCCGCAAAATCACCGGCGGTCCGAAGAAGGAAAGCCGATCACTGCTGCCCAGCAGCGACCAGGTTTCGGATGGGTCGAAACCACCGGATTCCGGAATGACCTGCCGTGCACCTCGAGCGATGAAAGGGAGTGAGAACAGGCCGCCCGCATGACTCATCAGCGCAAGATGTAGCAGGCCCGATCGCTCGTCGACGGGCTCGACATCGGCGAGGTAGGCCATAGTCATGGCCATCAGGTTGCCGTGACTGAGCAGCGCGCCCTTGGGCTTGCCGGTGGTTCCGCTCGTGTAGAAGATCCAGGCGGGATCCCCGATTTGCGCCTCGCGCGGCGCGCGCATCTCTAGCTCACCGGGTTCGATGTCCGAGGGAAGCGCGATCGTGCACCCTTGCGAGAATTCCCCGCTCATCCTTTCGGCGGTGTCGGGTGACACCAGGCACAGCGAGGCCGAGGAATCCTCGAGCAACGCGGAAACCTCGCGGGGATGAAGCATGGAACTGAGCGGAATCGCAGTGGCGCCTGACCACCAGATCGCGAACAGTAGTTCCAGGTAATCAGTGCTATTGCTGGCGTAGAGGGCTACCCGCTTTCCGGGGCTAATCCCATGACGAGCGGCCATGGCCGCGGCTCGTCCGGCCACGCGCCCAGTGAATTCACGGTACGTCAGCTGTTGTCGTGTTCCTGAGACGATCGCCGGTGAATGAGGAAACTGCGTGGCCGATGCCTTCAGCAATTCAGCAAGGTTCATCCCTGCGGCGCCTCGAGGAGTGTCACGGCGACTGCGGCTTCCTCTACTCCGACCAAGCCGCCACTGTTCTCCGCGAGGGCAATGCGCGCACCGTGAACTTGGCGGGCCCCCGCCTCGCCTCGCAGTTGGAGTACGAGTTCGTGGATCTGCGCGAGTCCGGTTGCACCGATGGGGTGACCGCGGGACTCCAGTCCTCCCGAGGGGTTCACTGGGATGAGGCCACCGAGTGTGGTGTCTCCGCGCACTGCCGCGGCTCCGCCATCCCCGTAGGGCACGAGTCCCATGTGCTCGATCTGCTGCACCTCGCCGACTGCAGTCGCGTCGTGTACCTCTGCCACGTCAACGTCTGCAGGGGTCAGCCCGGCCTCGGCATATGCGCGCAATGCCGTGCGGTGGCTCACGTGATCCTCGGGGTTGCGACCATCCCAGGAGCCCCCATGGCCCAGTGCGATTCCCCGAATGACGACGGCGCGATCCGGGGATTCCGCGTTGGCCAGCGTGGACACGACAGCAGCTGCGGCACCGTCGCTCACCGGGGAGCACATGGGCACGGTGAGCGGCCAGATGACCTGCTTGCTGCCGAGAATCTCGTCGACGGTGAAGGGCTTCTGGAACTGCGCATTCGGATTGTGCACCGAGTGCATGTGGTTCTTCGAGCTCACCGCGGCAAACTGCTCGGCGGTGCTGCCGAATCGAGCCATATGGTCGCGGGCGAATGATGCGTAGATGTCCATGAACACGGTCCGACTCGCGAGCTCGACGGCATCTGCGGGGACGGTGATGCCCTTGCCCCATTCTGCGAGGCGCGCAATTCCTTCCTCCCGATGCGCGACATCCCAACTGCCCTCGAAGGCGGCGAGAATCGCATCGGGGGAGGCCTGAGTCATGACCTCGGAGCCCACGACAAGAACGTGGCGCGCCATGCCGGAGCGAACATAAGCAGTGGCTACGTGCAGTGCAGTCGTCGAACTGCAGCACGCGTTTTCCACGTTGATAACCGGCACGATGCCAAGGTCGAGACCGGCGAGGGCAAGCTGACCCCTGATTCCGTGCTGGCCGTCCATGGCCCCCTGGGTCGAGTTCGCGAAGACCACGACGTCGATGTCTGAGCCCGCCAGCCCGGCGTCGACAAGTGCCGCGGATGCCGCAAACGCCGCAAGAGAAGCGACCGTCTCATTCGGTTGCTTCCCGAACCGGGTCATTCCTGTTCCGGTTACGGCGATGGGGCTGGTCATAGTCATACCTCCGCTGTGTCTCCTGCGATGGACTTAGGGGCGTCGCTCAGGGTCTTGCGCTTGTTTACCTTGGGGTCGGAGAGGTATTCCCGCAACCAGCGCTCGGATTCGGAGACGTGGATGGTCGCCGCGGACCGGGCGAGCGCGGGGTCGCGCTCGGTCAGGGCCTGGAGGATGAGCTCGTGCTGGGAAAGCGTCATTGATTTCAGGCCGACCATGGATGCGCGCCAGATGCGTGCTCTCACCGCTCGAGTGGAAATCGCATCAAGGATTGAACATAGGCTCGCGTTTCCGGTGGCCTCGGCAATGTGGGAGTGGAAATCGATATCTCGCACCACGAGTTCCTCGGGGTCATGTGCCTCTCGCATGGAATTCAGGCTGGCGTAGAGGGTGTCGAGCTGCTCTTGGGTGATGCGTTGCGCGGCTAACGCTGTTGCTGCGGGCTCAAGGAGCTTGCGGACCTCGAAGATCTCAGCGAGGGTTCGGTCGCCCATGAGATCGATGGCGAAGGAGAGCCCGGACAGCAGAAGACGTGGCTCCAGGCTGGTGACGTAGGTGCCATCACCTCGGCGGACGTCCAGGACCTTCGCCTGGCTGAGAGCTTTGACCGTCTCCCGCAGGGAACTACGCGAAATCCCGAGGGATGTGGCCAATTCCTGCTCGGGGGGGAGTCGATCTCCGGGATTGATCCGACCACTTGAGATGA
>JBIJBU010000021.1:0-20293 GCA_044345075.1 Candidatus Nanopelagicales bacterium
GCCGCATCTCGATACCAGATCGCGACGACAGCTCCGACGACGATGAGCATCAAGAGCAGTGCTGGCAGCAATCGACGTGCTCGACCGAGGTAGAAGCGCTTGAAGTCGACGCGATCGCTGCGGTCGAGTTCCTCGAGGATCAAGGAAGTGATCAAGAACCCGCTGAGCACGAAGAAGACGTCGACACCCAGGAATCCGCCGCGAATCCAGCCGAGATCGGCGTGGTAGAGCAAGACTCCGAGCACGGCGAGGGCGCGAATGCCGTCCAGGCCGGGCAGATACCCCATCTCTCCCTGGGCGCGACCCTTGTCGAGATTCCACGGCTGCGTGGCTGTGGGCGTGGTCACCTGCCCATAGTACGGACGGTGTCGTAGGTGATGCCCGACGCCATCACAACGATTTACGCCTCACTGGCAGCAAGCTCCGGAATAGGAACCCCGTCAGAACGCACGCTTGGCGAGGTCCAATGATCAGGAGCTACTGGCCATTGATGAATGAATGCAGCTGATCGATGACTCCGTGTGCGGACGCCCACCACCATGCTGCAGTTGCGCCCCCGCCAACGATGACAACGATGAGCAGTTTTCGCGCCTTCTTCAGCACGAGTGAGGTCACGATCACCGCCAGTGCCCCAGCAGCCACGGCGATAGCTGCAGCTCTTTGGTCGTCGGTGATATCCCAGGTGGCGGGATTCCAGGGCTCCATGGGAGAGGGTGACTAGTGGGTGTCGCCCGACTGCACGAGCTCGATCAACACGCCACCGCAATCCTTGGGGTGGGCGAAGTTGACCAGTGAGCCAGCCGTGCCGTGCTTGGGCTGGTCGTACAGAACCCGCACGCCGGCAGCCCGCAGGGCTTCGGCGGTGGCCACTACGTCATCGACGCCGAAGGCCACCTGTTGGATCCCGGGACCGGATCGATCGAGGAACTTGGCAATGGTGGACTCGGGGGTAAGCGGAGCGAGCAGCTGGATGTACGAGCCACCTACGCCGAGCATGGCCTCACGCACACCCTGTTCCTCGTTCACCTCCTCATGGACGACCTCTAGGCCGAAGGCTGCGGCGTAGAAGGCCTTCGCCTCCTCGAGGTCGGGGACAGCGAAGCCGACATGATCTATGCGAGTGACGTGTGAACTCATGGGACTATGTTGTCATCTACTCAACTCGAGCTGGGGAGCGCATGGCGATGTCGCCGGATCCGGGCAGCGCGGACCTCATCGCAGGTGCCCGTGCTGGGCAGCCGCGTGCGATCGCACGCCTCATCTCGCGCATCGAGAACGATGCCCCCGACGTTCCGTCGATCATGCGCGAACTCTCCTCGACCGCAGGTCACGCCCATGTCATCGGTGTCACCGGCTCTCCTGGTGTCGGCAAGTCGACGTCAACTTCAGCCCTGGTTACCGCCTACCGCGAGCAAGGTAAGCGCGTGGGAGTTCTGGCAGTCGATCCTTCCTCACCCTTCTCCGGTGGCGCCCTGCTCGGTGATCGTGTGCGCATGCAGGCGCACGCCACCGACGAGGGCGTCTTCATCCGATCGATGGCCTCACGTGGCCACCTCGGCGGCCTCGCGGCCACGACCCCGCAGGTACTGCGTGTTCTCGATGCGGCTGGCTTCGATGTCACGATCATCGAGACCGTGGGCGTCGGGCAGTCGGAAATCGAGATCGCCGCAACCGCCGATACCTCGCTGGTACTGCTGGCGCCAGGCATGGGGGACGGCATTCAGGCCGCCAAGGCCGGCATCCTCGAGATCGGTGACATCTTCGTCGTCAACAAGGCCGATCGCGATGGTGCTGACAGCACCGTGCGCGAGATCCGGCACATGATCGATCTCGGAGTGCGCGGAGGTTGGCAGCCGCCGGTATTGAAGACGGTCGCTTCGCGCCACGAAGGCCTGCCCGAACTCGTGGCCGAGATCGATCGGCATCGAGCGTGGCTCGATGAGTCGGGGGAGCGTGAATCCCGTCGACTTCGGCGTACGCAGGACGAAATCAGTGCGCTGGTACTCGGGGCGGTGCGTCAGCGCCTTGCAGCGAACCCGGAGCAAATGGCGAATGCCGCCCAGTCAGTGCTCGACGGCACGACCGATTCCTACAGCGCAGCGGCGAACATCCTTGAGCATCTGTAGCGACCGCTATCGCCGTTGCCAGGCGCCGGGCTCTGCCAGCAGCTCACTGACATCAGTCGGAAGTTTTCCGGTAGCTACGTCATCAAGACTGATGTTCTCGAGCACATGCCGCATTGATGCGCGCACGGCAATCCAGACCTCACGAAGGTGCTCGGCGGCACCGGGATACTCAATATCCTCAGGACGCATGCCTCGGACGGCTGCCAGGGGGCCATCAAGTGCGCGAACGACGTCGGCAATCGAGACTTCAGCCGGATTGCGATCGAGTCGGTAGCCGCCCTCCGCACCACGTTGGCTTGCGACGATTCCGGCCTGGCGCAGCTGGCGGAGGATTCCCTCGAGGAACTTGATCGGGATCTGCTGGGCCGTGGCGATCTGGTCGCCCTTGACCAACTTTGCGGGGTCAACTCGGTGGGCGGCGGCGAGCTCGCAGAGCGCGCGCATGCCGTAATCGGCCTTTGCAGAGACGTTCATTCCAGCATTGTGTCGCGTGGTTCGACGGAGCTGCTGGCCGACCCGCCGTATTCCCCCCAAAAGTCGGGGGAATGGTCATATGGGCGAGAATGGCCGCATGGCAACTAACCCGCTGTCCGGTCGCGTCAATACCCAAGGTGCGGTCGACCTCGGCGCCCTCGCTGCCGCTCGTGAGAATCAGGCCAAAGCCGAGCGCGCACTGGCCAATGCCCCTGAGGGCGTGGTGCGCATCGTGACGATGGCCAACTTCGAGGCTGATGTCGTCAACTTGTCGATGACCGTGCCTGTTGTCGTCAACCTGCTCTCTGATCGTTCACCTGCCTCGGCTCAGCTGACTCCTGTGCTCGAGCAGCTCGCCGCGGAGTTTGGCGGCCAGTTCGTGCTTGCTCTGGTCAATGTCGACACCGATGCACAGATCGCCCAGGCCTTCCAGGTGCAGGCAATTCCTACCGTGATCGCAGTGCTGAAGGGCCAGCCGGTGCCCCTCTTCGAGGGCGCTCAGCCCGAGCCGCAAATTCGCGAGGTGCTCGCCGAGGTTCTGCGCGTGGCGGCGGAGAATGGCATTAGCGGCGAGCTCGATGGCGAGCAGCCGAATCCTGGAGAGCCAGCCGAAGAGCCCATTGATCCACGGTTCGAGGCGGCATACGACGCCATCGAAGCTGGCGATTGGGATGCGGCTGAGCGTGCTTACCGAACAGTTCTCGACTCGACGCCGGCCGATGCCGATGCACAGGCCGGACTCGCGATGGTGGGCCTCTACAAGCGCACTGATGGCAAGGAGAGTCCCGCGGACCCGCAGGGAGTCGACGATTCGATGCTGGCTGCCGACTTCGCCGCGCTCGAGGGTGACTGGCCCGTCGCGTTCGCACTGCTGGTCGACTGCGTGCGTCGTACCGCAGGCGACGAGCGTGATGCGGCACGCGCACGACTCATCGACCTGTTCGTCGTCGCGGGTGATGATCCGGCTGTGGCGCCGGCGCGCACGGCCTTGGCCAGCGCTCTGTACTAGTTGCCCGAGTACTTCAAGTAAGTCGCGGCGAGCGGCGGCAACGAGATCACCGCGGAAGCCGGGCGACCTTGCCACGGCTCGGCCTGTGCAATAACGGTGCCCACGCCAACTCCGCTACCCCCGTACTCGAGGGCATCGGTCGTGATGAGCTCATTCCAGGTGCCTGTATTGGGCAATGCGAGTCGATGCTCGTGGTGCACGACGGGGGAGAGGTTCACCACCACGGCGATTGGCGCGCCTGATTCGTCACGTCGAAGCCAGCTGAACACATTGCCAGCAGCATCCTCGGAGTCGATCCACTCGAAGCCCCGTGAGTCATTGTCGATCTGCCACAGTGCGGGGTTGTCGCGGTAGACGCGGTTGAGATCGCTGACCATGCGCAACATGCCCTGGTGCTCGGGGAACTGCAGCAGCCACCAGTCGAGGCCACGCTCACTGGCCCACTCCTGCGACTGCGCGAATTCCGAACCCATGAAGAGCAACTTCTTACCAGGGTGACCGAACATGAAACCGAGGTAGGCGCGCAGGTTCGCGAGTTCCTGCCAACGATCACCGGGCATCTTCCCGACCAGTGAGCCCTTGCCATGCACGACCTCGTCATGCGAGATCGGCAGGATGAAGTGCTCGCTGTAGGCGTAGACCATCGAGAAGGTCATTTCGCCGTGGTGGTACTGGCGATGAATCGGCTCGCGCTCGATGTACTGCAGGGAGTCGTGCATCCAGCCCATGTTCCACTTGTAGCCAAAGCCCAGACCGCCGAACTCGGTCGGAGTCGTGACACCTGGCCACGCGGTGGATTCCTCGGCGATGGTCATGATGCCGGGCACGCGCTTGTAGACCGTGGCGTTCATTTCCTGAAGGAATGAGACCGCGTCGAGATTCTCTCGACCACCGAACTCATTCGGGTACCACTCGCCGTCCTTACGCGAGTAATCCAGGTACAGCATCGACGCGACACCGTCGACACGAAGTCCGTCGAAGTGGAACTCCTCCAGCCAGTACACGGCATTGGCCACCAGGAAGTTACGAACCTCGGTGCGTCCGTAATCGAAGATGAATGAGCCCCAGTCGGGATGCTCGCCACGGCGGGGGTCAGGGTGCTCGTAGAGCGCACTGCCGTCAAAGCGCACGAGAGCCCAGGGATCAGTGGCAAAGTGCGCGGGTACCCAGTCCATGATCACGCCGATGCCGGCTTGATGCAGGGAGTCGATCAGGAAGCGCAGCTCGTCAGGGGTGCCGAAGTGCGGAGTCGGAGCGAAGTACGACGTGACGTGATAGCCCCACGACGGTGCATACGGGTGCGCTGCGACGGGCAGGAACTCCACGTGAGTAAACCCTGCCGCGCGCACGTACTCGGTGAGCTGGTCGGCGAGTTCGACATAGTTCAGGTGCGGACGCCACGAGCCGAGATGTACTTCGTAGATGCTGAGCGGCTGCTTGTGCTGATCGGTGGCCGCGCGGTGAGCGAGCCAAGCGACGTCATTCCACGAGTAGCGCGACTCGGTGACTACGGAGGCGTTCGCCGGGGGGATCTCGGCGGCCTGCGCCATGGGATCGGCCTTGTAGTGCCAGGTGTCGTCGGCACCGAGGATCTCGAACTTGTAGCGCGCGCCCGCTGCGACGCCGGGCATGAAGAGCTCCCACACTCCGGTGGAGCCGAGAGAGCGCATGGGCGAACCGCCGCCATCCCAGAAGTTGAAGTCACCGATGACGCGCACACCCTGAGCGGTCGGAGCCCACACCGAGAACGCCACACCTAATACCGGGCCGTGTGCGGTATCGAGTCTTCGCACGTGCGCACCGAGGGCATCCCAGAGCTGCTCGTGGCGTCCTTCGCCGATCAGATGTAGATCGACATCGCCGAGAGTGGGAAGGAAGGAGTAAGGATCATCGGTGAGATGCACACAGCCATCTCGAGTGGTCTCGATGAGGTAATCGGGAACCGTGACTGCATCTAGGCCGACGGCCCACACACCTCGGTGCACATGCGTCATTCGATGCCGAGTGCCATCGATCACGAGGTTCACCTGATCGGCACCGTGCTGAATCGTGCGGATGGTGACAATGCCGTCTGCCGAATGCGCGCCCAGGATCGAATGCGGGCTGTAGTGGGCGCCGTTGACGAGGCGATCGAGTTCGCCAAGATCTATCCGTGCATACGCAGTCATAGTCACCTCATGTGAACGATATGGGCAACATGCTCCCGCGGTCGCAGTTCCGCATAAGTGGTGGCATCCCAGTTCCAGACCTGGCCGGTCACCAAGTCGTGAGAGGTGAACGGCGCAGTGCGTCCGAGGGCTTCGAGATCCCAAGTGATGGTTGCGCTCTGGTCGTTGAAGGGGTCGAGGGTCACCACGACGGCGATGACATCGTCTCCATCGCGCTTGGAGTAAGCGAGAACCATCTCGTTGTCGGTGCGGTGGAAGGTGAGTGAGCGCAGATCCTGGAGTGCGGGGTGCTCTCGGCGCCAGTGGTTCAGATCAGTGAGGTAGGGCGCGAGCGTGCGACCTGCTGCTGCGGCGGCTGCCCAGTCACGCGGCCGGTACTGGTACTTCTCTGAATCGAGGTATTCCTCACTGCCCTCGCGAAGTGCAGTGCCTTCATAGAGCTCGAAGCCACTGTAGATGCCGTAGGTCGGTGACAAGGTCGCGGCGAGGGTTGCGCGAATGGCGAACATTGCGGGCCCACCCTTCTGCAGTGACTCATGCAGGATGTCGGGAGTGTTCGTGAAGAAGTTCGGACGCATGTACGCCGAAGCGGGGCCGGCGAGTTCACGGCCATACGACTCAAGGCCGTTCTTGTCGGTGCGCCAGGTGAAGTAGGTGTAGCTCTGCTGGAAGCCAACCTCTGCAAGCGCCCGCATCATGGGCGGGCGCGTGAAAGCTTCGGCAAGGAACAGCACGTCGGGGTCGGTGTCATTGATGGCTGCGATGAGCCGCTGCCACACCCACAGGGGCTTGGTGTGCGGATTGTCGACTCGGAAGATTCGTACGCCGCGCTCGACCCAGAAGCACACCACTCGCTCGACCTCGGCATATAGGCCCTCGGGGTCGTTGTCGAAGTTCAGCGGGTAGATGTCTTGGTACTTCTTCGGCGGATTCTCAGCGTAGGCGATCGTGCCGTCGGCCCGAGTGGTGAACCATTCCGGATGCGCGGCAACCCACGGATGATCGGGTGCTGCCTGGAGAGCGAGGTCGAGGGCAATCTCCATGCCGAGGTCGTTCATGGCCTTCACGAACGCATCAAAGTCGGCGAGTGTTCCGAGATCAGGATGAACGGCATCGTGACCGCCATCGATGGAGCCGATCGCCCACGGGCAACCTGGATCCAGCGGACCAGGATTCAAGGTGTTGTTCGGGCCCTTGCGATTGATGTGACCGATCGGATGGATCGGCGGCACGTAGATAACGTCGAAACCCATGGCCGCGATCGCCGGGAGGCGCATGGCTGCCTCGTTGAATGTTCCGGAGCGCAATGGATCAGTGGACGCTCCCTCGCTGCGCGGGAAGAACTCGTACCACGAGCCGTACAGAGCTCGCCGGCGTTGCACGCGCAACGGCCAGGGGCCGCTGTCGGTCGGATACTCGCGCATCGGATTTGCCGCGATGATCGACTCGATGACCGGGTCGTGGGCTGCGGCCAGGCGATCGGCATGCGCGAAGTCGGCGTTGCGCATCGTGCTGGCGGTGCGCTGCAGGGCTTTGGCTGAGGTCTTGTCGGAAAGTGTCTGGGCGTGGGCGTCGAGAAGCAGGGCACCTTCTTCGAGTTCGAGATCGACATCGATGCCGGCCGGCACCTTGATGTCCGCGCGATGCTCCCAGGTTCCCCAGACATCGCCCCACGCACGAATGGTGAAGTGCCACAGACCCATGGAGTCGGGACGAATAGAACCCACCCATCCATCGAGACCGGTGCCGGTGGAGTGCATGCGCTCCACCGCGGCGATCGTGCCGTCAGGGCGGGTGAGCAGCACCTCGACGCCCAGGGAATCGTGACCCTCGCGGAAGCAGGTGGCGGTGATCGGGATCAGCTCGCCGACAGCCGCGGCAGCGGGTAGGCGTCCGCCCAGCACGCTAGGGGAAATGTCGGTGATCGGGAACCTGCCGGTCAGCTCACTGGGCAGTGAGGCGGGAGCGGGGGCTGCGGGTGTCGACTTCCTGGCCATGGTCGTGAAGGCTAGCGCTCCTGATGCCCCCTGAGACGTCAGATTCAGGCTCATGCCGCAAGAAATTGCGTGAATCTGCAAGAAGATTGCGACTCGATGTCGGAAATGCCGTAATCCAGGGGAGCGCAATCGCTTACAACCGCTAATCTTCGGGGCGTGAACAGGCAAGAACTCCTGGCCCAGGTAACCGCTTACGGGGTGGAACCGTCATATGTGGACGCCTTCCAGGTCGTCAAGGAGCTCCCGGATTCCACCCTGGAGTGGCTGGCCGGGGAGTTCGCCGGGCAGGGCCCGATGGAGCACCCGATCATTGCCACGCCTGGCCGCTGGCACCCTGAACTGCACGGGGTCGTCGAGTTCGATGACGGCCGTTACCTGCACGTCGAGGGTGCCTTGCCGCTCGACTCGGTCGGTTACCAGCATCTGCGCGAGCCCATGGGCAAGGAGCGACTCGTGCTGTGCGCACCCGATCGCTTCAGGGTCCCACGCCGCTCCTTCGGCTGGTCTGTCCAGCTCTACGCCTCCCGCACTGCGCGTTCCTGGGGAATTGGCGACTTTGCTGATCTCGCGTCCATCGCACGCGTGGCCACTGAGACCGGCGCCGGCTTCTTGCTGATCTGCCCCGTGCATGCCGGCAATTTGGGCTCGCACCCGATGTCATCGCCGTACTCGCCCACCTCGCGCGAGTGGCTTCAGGTTCTGTACATCGCGATTGACGATGTTCCTGGCGCGGAGCTCGTCGACCTCTCGGATCTTCGCTCAGCCGGTCTTGCCCTCAACGAGGAGCGCCTGATTGATCGCAGTGCTGTATGGGCGCTGAAGTCCGAGGCGCTCATGCGCATCTGGGTCGCGATGGGTCGTGATGGCGGTTCGACCTATCGCCATTGGGTCGACAGCCAAGGCGAGGGCCTCACTCAGTTCGCGACCTTCATGGCACTTGCTGACTCGCACGGTCTGCCGTGGCAGATCTGGCCTGACGACCTGCGCCACCCGGGCTCGGAGATGGTGGCGCGCTGGGCTGCCGATCCGATCAATGCAGAGCGCATTAACTTCCATTGCTGGCTTCAGTGGCTGGCCGATCAGCAACTCGCTGAAGCCTCGAATCAAGGCATCGATCTCGTCGCAGACATCGCGGTGGGTTTCGACGGCGGCGGCGCCGATGCATGGTGCTGGCAAGACCTCCTTGTCTTCGACGCCGAGGTGGGGTGTCCGCCTGATCGCCACAATCGCGATGGTCAGCGCTGGGGCCTGCCCGCCTTCAACCCCGCAGCACTCGTGCAGGCCGACTTCGCGCCGTTCATCGCGATGGTGCGCGCCAGTCTTCGCCACGCCAAGGCAATGCGCATCGATCACGTCATGCAGCTGTGGCGCCTCTTCTGGGTTCCGCAGTCCGGCAGCCCTTCCGCTGGTGGATACGTGAGATATCCGCACGATGCACTGCTCGCAATCTTGCGCATCGAGGCTGACCGAGCAGGCGCCTGGGTGGTCGGCGAGGACATGGGCACAGTGCCCGAGAACGTGCAGCCGATGATGGCTGACATCGACATGCTTGGCTATCGCGCTGCATGCCGTGTGCCGATCTCGATGTTCACGGTCAACACCCTTGGCGCAACCGGTACACACGATCATGCGACCATCGCGGGCATTCTCACCGGGCAAGATCCCCGTGACATGGTCTCGGTGGGCAAGTCCATAGATCCCGACGCCGAGGTCCAGCGCAAGCACACCCTTGCCCTCGAGGCTGGTCTGGAAGTCAAGGATGACTACACCGACGACGAGATCGCGACAGCCGTCGTGGCTCGGTGCGCGTCAGTGGCGAACTCCGCCTCTCGAGTAGTCGTCTTCAATCTCGAGGATGTCGCTGCGGTGCGGGAGCGTCCGAATATGCCGGGCACGATTGATCAATGGCCGAACTGGCGCTGGGCACTGCCAATCGACGCTGACGAGCTACTGCGTGAGCCGCTGGCCGTCTCGATTGCAGCGACTGCGCGGGCCACGCGCCACCTCTGATCGAGGCCCGCAGGGGTTTTAGCGAGTGATCTGGAGTAGCACGCTGCTGCGCGCTGCGACCGACAGGGCGTCACCATTGGAGAGAGGTGCGTCCACGTGCGTGGTCAGTTCGGCCGTGTCGAGAACCCGCCTGAACTCGCGCCCATAGAGCTCGCCGGGCAGTGTGAATTCGATGTCGACGGTTCCTGCATGCACGATTAACAGGAATGAGTCATCGTGCACGACTTCCTCGCCGTGAGTGTTCACATCGCCGGCGATGAACATGCCGAGCGTGCGTGAATCAGGGGAGTGCCAGTCGTCATCGGAGACCTCAGTGCCGTCGGCCGCGATCCAGGCCAGATCCTTCGGGCCGCCTTCGTGCAGCGGACGCCCATCGAAGAAGTAGCGCTGACGGAAGGCGGCGTGCTCCGTACGAATGCGCAACAGCGTGCGCGTGAAGTCAAGAAGCTCCCTCTGCCAGGGTGCGAGATTCCAGTCGAGCCAAGAGATCTCGTTGTCCTGGCAGTACGCGTTGTTGTTTCCGTCCTGTGTTCGACCGATCTCATCGCCCGCGGTGAGCATCGGCACGCCTGTCGACAGGAGCAGCGAGGTCATCATGTTGCGAATCTGTTGACGGCGAACCGCGTTGATCGAGGGATCGTCGCTCTCGCCTTCGACCCCGTAATTCGCCGAGCGATTGTTATCGGTGCCATCGCGATTGTGCTCACCGTTGGCCTCGTTGTGCTTGTGCTCGTAGGTGGTGAGGTCGCGCATCGGGAACCCGTCATGCGCTGTGATGAAGTTGATGGAGGCATAGGGGCGACGACCCTCGCTGGCATAAAGATCTGCTGAGCCGGTCAAGCGCCAGCCGAGCTCGCCAATCCCGATGGCGCCGCGCCAGAAGTCACGTAGGCAGTCGCGGTACTTGTCATTCCACTCTGTCCACAGCGGGGGGAACTCACCCACCTGGTAACCGCCGGGACCGACATCCCAGGGCTCGGCAATCAACTTCACATTTCGCAGCACAGGGTCCTGCGCGATGGTGGTCATGAAGGTGCCGAGCATGTCGACGTCGTGGAATGACCGCGCGAGCGCTGATGCGAGATCGAATCGGAATCCGTCGACGTGCATCTCGGTCACCCAGTACCGAAGCGAGTCCATGATCATCTGAACCACATGGGGATTGGCGGCGTTAAGCGTGTTGCCGCAACCGGTGAAGTCCATGTAGAAGCGCTTGTCTTCAGCTAGTCGGTAGTAGTCGTCGTTGTCGATTCCGCGGAAGCAAAGGGTCGGCCCCATTTGGTTGCCCTCGGCAGTGTGGTTGTAGACCACGTCGAGAATTACCTCGATGCCGGCCCCATGCAGCGCCTTCACCATGTTGCGGAATTCCTGCACTTGCTCACCGCGGGTTCCGGTCGATGCGTAGGTGGCGTGCGGGGCGAAGAATCCGATGGAGTTGTAGCCCCAGTAATTCGTGAGACCGAAGTGCGTCAGGTGCGACTCGTCGACGAAATGGTGAACGGGCAGCAACTCGATTGCCGTGATGCCCAGTGAACTCAAGTAAGTGATCGTTGCGGGGTGACCGACGCCGGCATACGTTCCGCGGATCTCCTCCGGCACTTCGGGATTGAGCATTGTCAGGCCCTTGACGTGGGCCTCGTAGATCACCGTGTCACGCCACGGGGTGCGCGGGCGAGTAACGCCCATCCAGTCGAAGTCGTAGTCGACGACCACGCTGCGAGGCACGAAGGGCGCACTATCGACAGTGCTCATCATTAGGTCGTCAGTACCCGTGTGGGCGAACAGAGCGGAGTGGAAGATGAACTCGCCATCAATGGCCTTGGCGTACGGATCAAGCAGGAGCTTGTGGCGATTCCAGCGAAGGCCGTTCTGGGGTTCCCAGGGTCCATCGACTCGAAACCCATAGCGAGTGCCGGCCGGCAGGTGTTCGACATAGCGATGGAAGACGCCGAACACGTGCTCGGTCAAGGCAATGCGCGTTTCGACACCGGCGTCGTCGAAGGTGCACAGCTCGACGCCTGTAGCACCCGCGGCCCACAGCGCGACGTTCGCTCCACCTCGGCCGTCCGGAGTGACGCCCAGGGGGTCGGGGCGACTCGATGAAAACGCATGCATGATGAGGCGAGGCTACCGTCTGGCGATTTTGACCGGCTCTATCACTAGGCTCGCGACGAGTTCACCACCTACAGGTAAAGGGAGTCACCATGGGCGAGTTCGTTAGCCTCGAAGTTGCAGACGGCATCGGCACAATTCGACTTGCACGCCCCCCGATGAATGCCCTGTCGCTGCAGGTGCAGCAGGAAATCAAGGCCTGTGCACAGGAGGCAATCGAGCGCGATGACGTCAAGGTGGTCATCGTCTACGGCGGGGAGAAGGTCTTCGCGGCCGGCGCCGACGTCAAGGAAATGGCCGCCATGGACTATCAGCAGATGGTACTGGCCTCGGCCCCCCTCCAAGATGCCTTCACCTCCGTGGCACGCATCCCTAAACCGACCATCGCGGCCATCACCGGCTACGCGCTGGGAGGTGGATGTGAACTCTCACTGTGCTGCGACATCCGAATTTCTGCCGAGGATGCAACCCTTGGCCAGCCGGAGATTCTGCTCGGAATCATTCCGGGTGCGGGCGGCACCCAGCGCCTCGCTCGGCTGATCGGCCCGTCGAAGACCAAGGATCTTGTCTTCACCGGGCGCTTCGTTCCGGCTGCTGAGGCCCTAGCCATGGGCTTGGTCGACAAGGTCGTCCCGGCCGCCGACGTCTACGCCGAGGCACTCAAGCTCGCCACCAAGCTGGCCAAGGGCCCAGCACTTGCCTTGCGTGCGGCGAAGGAGGCCATCGATCGCGGCTTCGAGGTCGACCTCGTGACCGGCCTCGAGATAGAGCGGATGGCCTTCGCCTCGCTTTTCGCCACAGATGACCGCAAGATTGGAATGGACTCCTTCGTGGAGAACGGCCCGGGCAAGGCAGTTTTCACCGGTCGCTAAGCAAGCAGTGGCAGGGATCACCCGCTGACGGATTGCCGAACTGCCTGCAGGGGCTACGATTATTACTTGGACGTCCATTCATATCGGAAGTCCGACCACCCACATCGTTCTCCGCATCGCCTCGCGAGCGGAAGACATAAGGAAGGCCACCCGTGAAGATCGCAGTCTGCGTCAAGCAGGTCCCTGATACCTGGGCTGAGAAGAAGCTTCGTTCCGACGATTCGACGCTGGACCGCGAGTCCGCCGATGGCGTCATGAACGAACTCGACGAGTACGCAGTCGAGGAGGCGCTTCAGATCGCCGAGGCCAACAGCGGCGAGGTCACCATCGTCACGATGGGCCCCGATCGCGCAGCCGAGACAGTGCGCAAGGCATTGAGCATGGGCGCCGACGCCGGCATTCACCTGGTCGACGACAGCCTGCACGGCTCTGATGCCATTGCAACGTCCTACGCACTTGCCAAGGTGCTCGAGGGACGAGGCTTCGATCTCATCATCTTCGGCTCCGAGTCGACCGACGCGCGCATGAGTGTCGTTCCGGCCATGGTTGCTGAGCGGATGGGCCTTGCCCAGCTCACCTTCGCGCAGAAGGTCAACGTCGCGGGCTCGACTGTCACGATCGAGCGTGCCACCGATTACGGCTACGACACCGTCGAGGCATCGACCCCGGCAGTCATCAGCGTCGTCGAGAAGATCAACGAGCCGCGCTACCCCTCCTTCAAGGGCATCATGGCCGCGAAGAAGAAGCCGGTCGAGTCACTCGGTGCAGGCGATGCGGGCATCGACGGCGGCCAGATCGGCCTGTCGGCCGCATGGTCGGGCGTTAACGACTTCGCAGTGCGGCCTCCGAAGGCTGCCGGCACGGTCGTCACCGATGAAGCCGGCGACGGCGGCATCAAGATCGCAGAATTCCTGTCCGCTCAGAAGTTCATCTAAGAAGAGGTCCCGATCATGGCTGAAGTTCTCGTCCTCGTTGAGCAGCTTGACGGTTCCGTCAAGAAGGTCACTTCCGAACTGCTGACCCTCGCACGTTCCCTCGGTGAGCCCGCCGCTGTCTGGGTGGGTGGCGGCCTTGACGACGCTGCCGCAGCATCGCTCGCCGAGTTCGGTGCCGCGACCATCTACGTGGCCGATAGCGCTGACCTCAGTGAGTTCGCTGTTGCTCCCAAGGCCGAGGTGCTCGCGCAGCTCATCGCCGAGAAGAGCCCGGCCGCCGTGCTGATTGCCTCCAATGCCGAGGGCAAGGAAGTTGCCGGTCGACTGGCAGTCAAGGCGAATTCGGGAGTCATCACCGACGCCGTCGCCGTGGATGCCGGTTTCGTGGCCACGCAGAGTGTGTTCGGTGGCTCGACCGTCGTGCACTCCAAGGTCACCAAGGGCACCCCGATCATCACCATTCGTCCGAACTCCGTTGCTCCCGAAGCTGCTGCCGGCGCGGGCACCAAGGTTGCCGTGTCTGTCGCACTCAGTGATTCGGCGAAGAAGGCCAAGGTCACCGGCCGCACCGTCGCGGCCAAGGGCGGACGCCCCGAGCTCGCTGAGGCGGCCATCGTGGTCTCCGGTGGTCGCGGTGTCGGCGCAGCTGAGGGCTTCGGCGTTATCGAGTCGCTCGCTGACTCCTTGGGTGCTGCTGTCGGCGCATCGCGCGCCGCAACTGATGCAGGCTGGTACCCGCATCAGTACCAGGTGGGCCAGACCGGCAAGACCGTGTCACCGCAGCTGTACATCGCCAATGGCATCTCAGGCGCGATCCAGCACCGCGCGGGCATGCAGACCTCCAAGACCATCGTCGTGGTGAACAAGGACGCCGAGGCGCCCATGTTCGAGCTCGCTGACTATGGCGTCGTCGGAGATCTGTTCGCGGTGGTTCCCCAGCTCACCGAAGAGATCAAGAAGCGCACCTCCTGATCTCGGGCACTACGATCGGGTGTTGTGGCTAACCGCGCATATCTCGATCACGCAGCCACCACACCCATGCTCGAGTCGGCTCGAGCGGCATGGGTCGACAACTCACAACTTCTGGGCAATCCCTCGTCCCTTCACGCCTCGGGTCGTGCTGCGCGTCGAGTAGTCGAGGAGTCTCGCGAGTCCATCGCGGCGGATCTGGGTGTTCGGCCCAGCGCTGTCATCTTCACCTCAGGTGGCACCGAGTCAGACAATCTCGCCATCAAGGGTCTGTTCTGGAAGCGTCGCGAGGTGATTACCGGCAGGCCGGTGGTCATCGCTTCACCGATCGAGCATCACGCAGTGCTCGATCCGCTGAACTGGCTGGCCGAGCATGAGGGTGCTGAGATCTCGTGGCTACCGGTCGATTCCTTCGGACGTGTCAGCGCTGCAGATGTGCAGTCGGCAATTACCGCGGCCGATGGGCGTGTAGCACTCGTCACCGTGATGTGGGCCAATAACGAAATCGGAACCGTGCAGCCCGTGCACGAAATTGCGGCCGTCTGCCGTGCAGCCGGCGTGCCCTTCCATACCGATGCGGTGCAGGCACTTGGCGCACTGCCACTCGACCTTTCAGGTATCGATGCCGTCACAATCACCGGTCACAAGGTCGGCGGACCTCACGGCGTGGGTGCGCTCATCGCCGAGACTAATCTCGCGCTTGTCCCTGTTCAGCATGGCGGAGGGCAGGAGCGCGAAGTGCGTTCCGGCACCCTCGACGCCCCCGGTATCGCTGCCTTCGCCGTGGCGGTTCACGAAGCCGTAACAGCGCAAGCACTGAGTGCCGAGCGACTGCGCGATCTGCGCGACCGCATGGTCAAGGGTGTCGCGGAAGTTGTCCCGTCTGCAGTGCTGAACGGCGATCCGAACGATCGACTGCCGGGCAATGCGCACTTCAGCTTCCCGGGTTGCGAAGGCGATGCTCTCCTGATGCTGCTTGATGCCGCCGGTGTCGACGTCTCGACTGGGTCCGCGTGCTCGGCCGGAATTCCGGAACCCAGTCATGTGCTGCTCGCCCTTGGCGTTGATGAGTCGACTGCTCGCGGATCACTGAGGTTCAGTCTCGGTCGCACGTCGAGTGCCGATGACGTCGAGGCCCTGCTCGTGGCACTCCCGGGTGCTGTCGAGCGTGCATCACGAGCCGGATCGGCAGCGCGCAGATGAGAGTCGTTGCCGCAATGTCGGGGGGAGTCGATTCCTCCGTGGCGGCTGCGCGAATGATCGAAGCCGGGCACGAGGTCGTCGGTGTTCATCTCGCACTCGCCCGCAAGGCTGAATCATCACGACAAGGTTCGCGCGGATGCTGCACCCTTGACGATGCGCGCGATGCGCGCCGAGTCGCCGACATGCTCGGCATCCCGTTCTATGTATGGGATTTCGCCGAGCGATTCGCCGACGATGTCATCGAGGATTTCTTCGCCGAGTATGAAGCAGGGCGAACCCCAAACCCCTGCCTGCGTTGCAATGAGCGCATCAAGTTCGCCGCGGTGCTCGATCGCGCCGTCGCACTCGGATTCGATGCCGTGGCCACCGGTCACTACGCGCGCCGAGTCGACGGTCCCCATGGCGCCGAACTTCATCGCGCGATCGACCCGGCAAAAGATCAGTCATACGTGCTGGGCGTACTCGAGCAGTGGCAGCTCGAGCGCTCGCTCTTCCCACTTGGTGATGATCTCAAGGGTGATATTCGCGCGGAAGCCGAACGTCTCGGGTTACTGACTGCGCAGAAGCCCGACAGTCATGACATCTGCTTCATCCCCGACGGGAACACCGCGGCATTCCTGTCGCGTCGCCTCGGTGAGCTTCCTGGTGAGATTGTTGATGTCGACAGCGGCGAGGTGCTCGGGGAGCACACCGGCACTTACGCCTTCACTATCGGCCAACGACGTGGACTCGGCCTCGGCAATCCCGGCGGTGGCGGTGAGCCCCGGTATGTCGTCGACGTCGATATCGACACTCGCCGAGTTATGGTGGGTTCGCCCGAGCGGCTTGATGTCATCGGAATCGAGGCAATCAAGCCCACGTGGGCAAATCTCCCGCTTGCACTCAAACCCGTAGCCGTGATGGCGCAGGTGCGTGCCCACGCGACACCGGTGCCTGCCATGGCGCACTTTGACGGCACCCGAATTCATGTTGAGTTGCTCGCGTCAATTCGCGGTCTCGCGAACGGGCAGGCAGTCGTGCTCTACGACGGCGATCGCGTCATTGGCTCCGGCACGGTTGATCGCACGCACAAGAAGCCGTGATGTCAGTCCTGCCCTGGAGTTCCTCACTGGGCACCGGCATCGGATCCCTGCCCGGTACCGACTCCCGGGAGACGGCGCGCCTGGTTTCGGGTGAATGCTCCGACTTCATTCACCTGCACGAGCTGCCCGCCCGTGGTCCCGGCGCTGACATGATCGGGCGCACGGGGGGAATCCTGAGCTCCGTCTCGCAGGAATTCTCGATCGAGACAACCCCGCGCGGCTGGCGCTTTGTCCCCAATCCGGGCAAGGACACCCGGCGAGCGCAGTCGTTTCTCAATGAGGATCTCGATGCACTCGAAGACTTCACGCAGGGATACGCAGGGCCACTGAAACTGCAGGTCGCCGGGCCGTGGACCCTTGCCGCCGTCATCGAACTGACCTCGGGGGAGCGCGCGCTCAAGGATCCCTCTGCCTGCCGCGACATAGCGTCGGCGCTGCAGGAAGCACTTCGGCTGCAGATCGATCAAGTGCGCAGACGCGTTCCGCATGCACGCATCGTCGTACAGGTCGACGAACCTGCGCTCGCTCAAGTACTCGAGGGCAGTATTGGCACGGCCAGTGGTCTGTCGACATATAGCGCCATCGACGAGCAGGTGGCGTCGCCGATCCTGGCCGGCATCATGTCGGCAATCTCCGATGCGGGCGCCTGCCCGGGCATCCACTGCTGTGCTGCTCAGCCTCCGATTAATCTCCTCGCGAAGACAGGTGCGGCCTTCCTCAGCCTGGATCTCCTTCGCGAACTCGACCAGGACCAACTCGGCGCTGCCTGGGAAAGCGGCTTAGGGCTGCTGGCCGGAACGATTCCCGCAGTCGGCCAGGGTGCGATGAGCGACACGCGTGCGAGTGCGCCCGTGCGGGAACTGGCATCTCGCCTCGGCCTCGGCGATGCTCAGTACTTGTCGCAGGTGGTCGTCACGCCTACCTGCGGAATGGCAGGAGCAAGCCCGCAGTGGGTGCGCACCGCCTATGAGAGTGTCAAGGCCGCGGCCCGAGTGCTGCGCGGTGATGAGGAGGGCGATCGCGATGAGCGCTGACAACGCGCGCATGCGCTGGGATTCCCTGGTTGCGCAGATCCGCGAGGCAGGTCACGCCTATCACGATCTCGATGCGCCCACGCTTTCTGATTCCGAGTACGACGCGCTCTTCCGCGAGTTGGTCAAGCTTGAGGATGCTCACCCCGAGCTTGCGTCGGATGACTCACCCACTCGTGTGCGCGGGGGTGCGATCTCCTCGATGTTCACCGAGGTCACTCACCTCATGCCGATGTACTCGCTCGACAACGTTTTCGATGCCGACGAACTTGCGGCGTGGCATGAGCGCACCGAGAAGTCACTTGGCTTCGTGCCTGAGTATTTGTGCGAGCTGAAGATCGACGGACTTGCTGTCGATCTCGTCTACGTCAATGGCGCGCTCACTACGATGGCTACGCGTGGTGATGGCAAGACCGGCGAAGATGTCACCTATAACGTGCAATTCATCCCGGGGATCCCCTCGACACTTAGTCCGCAGAAGGGTGTTGCGATTCCTGCGGTGGTCGAAGTGCGCGGAGAGATCTTCTTCCCGGTCGCGGCATTCGAACGCATTAACGATGAGCAGTACGACGCAGGTCTGCCCCCGTTCTCGAATCCGCGCAATGCTGCAGCAGGCACCCTCCGTCAGCGCATCGACAAACGCGAGGAAGAACTCGCCGAGGTGCGCACGCAGTCGACTGCCCGTACCCAGTCAAAGCTGGAACGCCTCGAGGCCGAGTATGCGCGTTCCGTTCGCCGTCTCAATGGGTTGCAATTGACGGTGCACGGTCTCGGCGCAACTGACGGCGCCACGGTCGAGAGGCAGAGTGATGCGTATGCGCGGCTGAAGTCCCTCGGCTTGCCGACAAGTGACTACGCGAAGGTGGAAAGCTCATCGGATGGCGTCGCTGCCTTCATTGCGCATTTCCACGCGCATCGTCATGACGTCATCCACGAGATCGATGGAATCGTCATCAAGGTCGACCGACTCGATCTCCAGCAGCAGTTAGGCGAGACCTCACGCGCACCACGCTGGGCAATTGCCTACAAGTATCCGCCTGAAGTCGTGCGCACCAGGCTGCTCGATATTCAGGTCAATGTCGGCCGCACGGGGCGAGTGACTCCGTTCGCAGTAATGGAGCCGGTTCGAGTCGCGGGCTCGACCGTGGCCATGGCCACCTTGCACAACGCCTTTGAGGTTGAGCGCAAGGGCGTCTTGATCGGTGATCTTGTCTTCCTGCGCAAGGCCGGCGATGTCATTCCTGAGGTGCTAGGCCCCGTGCTCGAGGCGCGTACCGGTGACGAGCGACCGTTCGTCATGCCCACCCATTGCCCCGACTGTGAGGCCGAGCTTCGCCCCGAAACCGAGGGTGACAAGGATCTGCGCTGCCCGAATGCGCGCACCTGCCCCGGCCAATTGATGGAACGCCTCGCCAACATCGGCAGTCGCAAGGCACTAGATATTGAGGGTCTCGGCGAGAAGTCAGCGATCGCGCTGCTGGAGAGCGGAATCCTGGCTGATGAGGGTGATCTGTTCTCGCTTACGGAGGCTGATCTCCTGCGCAGTTCGTACTTCACTAAGGGAGAGAACGAACTCAGCGAGAACGCCAAGGTGATCCTTGCTCAAATCGAGGTAGCGAAATCCAAGCCGTTGTGGCGAGTGCTGGTCTCCTTGTCGATTCGCCATGTGGGGCCGCCCACCGCACAGGCGATCACGTCGGTGTTCACCCGTCTTGACGATCTAGTCGCAGCGTCCACTGAGGAACTCGCTGTCGTCGATGGCATTGGCGAGAAGACGGCAATCGCGATCGGCGAGTGGTGTGCCGAACCGTGGCACCTGGAGATCATCGAAAAGTGGCGCACCGCAGGGGTGCGCATGGCTGATGACGTCGTCGAGAAGGGCCCGCAGCCACTGGCCGGCCTCACGATGGTGATCACCGGCTCACTGGAGGGCTTCACCCGCGATAGCGCCGAGGCCGCAGCTACCGATCTCGGTGCCAAGGTCACCGGTTCAGTGTCGAAGAAGACCGATCTAGTTGTCGCGGGGGAGAACGCGGGCTCCAAGCGTGAGAAGGCCGAGAGCCTGGGGATTCCCGTCATTGGACTTGAGGGTTTCCTCCTTCTGCTCTCCGATGGCCTCGAGAAAGCCCTCACAACCGCTGAATAGGATTGGGGCATGACCTCGATCACTCGGCCCGAGGTCGCGCATCTGGCGCGACTGGCCCGCCTCGACCTGGCTCCCGAGGAGCTCGACCACTATGCCGACCAGCTCGATGTGATCCTGCAGTCCGTCGCCCGCATCTCCGAGGTTGCTGCTGACGACATC
>JBIJBU010000108.1:0-6122 GCA_044345075.1 Candidatus Nanopelagicales bacterium
ACGGGAATCAGTTTACGCTGATCTGGTGAAAGAGCCTTCGACCGAGTCGCTGCCCCTCTTTCCCCTCAATGCCACGATCGTGCCGGGCCTGATCCTGCCCCTCCACATCTTCGAGACGAGATACCGCCGCTTAGTGGCCGATCTCCTCGTGCGCTCAGACCCTGACACCCGCGAATTCGGCATCATCGCCGTGCGCGAGGGGCGAAATCCTGTCGTCGAGGGCATCGATGCCCTCTACCCCGTGGGCACGAGCGCGATCCTGCGCGAGACCGAGACCAACGCCGATGGCAGTTACGACATCGTCAGCGTCGGTTCCCGCCGCTTCCGCGTTCATGCGGTCGCCCCAGGCCCGACCTGGGATAACAGCACTCCCCTGCTCATGGCCGAGGTTGAGTACATCGACGAGGTCGATCACGGCAACAGCGCTGCTCTCATGAACGAGGCCCTGCGCTCATTCCGGGTCTACCGAGGCCTGCTCAGCGGCCGATTCGGCGCAGACTCCGAGATCTTCGGCGAGGAGATGGAGACCGATGACATCGACATTGATCTCGGTGACGAACAGATGCCCGAAGACGCCACTGTCATCAGCTACCTGATCACGGCCGCCATGGTGCTCGGCATGGAAGAGCGCCAGCAGCTACTCGCCGTGCCCGACACTGCCGCGCGCCTGCGCCTGGCCTGCCAGCTCCTTCACCGCGAGAACGCGCTCATCTCGCTGTTCAACGCGCTGCCCGCGATCGATCTCAGCGTCGGCAGCGGCTCAGTTAACTAGACCGCCAACGTGTCGTCAGCGTGATTGCGCTTGCGCGCCGCACTGAACCAGTCGGCCGCAGCCACGATCGAGATCACCACGGCAGCAGTCAGCGGCCAGATCACGATCATTGCCGGCAGCGTGAGCTGCAGTGGTGCATCAACCGTGACTTCTTCAGTACCCGAGAGACCGGAGATGTCGACTCCCCCGAGGCGAGTGCCAACAAACCACATGAGCACTGAGCCGACGAAGCCGGAGAGAATTGCGGAGGCCAGGGTCGAGAGCAGGTGCTCACGGCGCATATAGATAAGTGCGATGGTCACACCGAGGCCGGCGAGCAGCGCGAGTACACCGAAGGCAACATCGGCACCCAGGTACTCATTCGGCTGATAGTTCGCGGGCCAGGTCTCGCCTTCTTTGACGATCACCGAGACACGCGGCGCGAGCTTCCACCACACGACACCGAGGGCCGCGCCGAAGACAACGGCGGAGATCAGGCCGGCAATGAGCACTGCCGAGGCCTTGCGCGCGACAGTAGCTTCCTTTAGCTCAGACATGACGGCCCCAGCAATGCCTTGAGGTCGCCGTAGAGAGAAGGTGACGGAGTAACGCGCAGCTTGTCATCGAGCTTCATCACGGTCACCTTGGGTCCACCGGTCAGCGTGAGGTGAACCTCGGTCGTACCGGGGTGACCGCCGAGTACTTCCTTGAGGCGCTCAACCAACGGCGGAATGCAGCGCTGTGAGGGCATCGACAGCTTCACTGGGCCGCTGGTGGCTTCACTCATGTCAGGAGCAGTGACCTCCATCGCGACAAGACGCAGGCCGTCTTCATCACTGCGATCAACGCGAGCGCGAATGATGATCACGGCATCGTCAACGAGCAGCGTGCTGGCTGCCTGGTAGCTGGCCGGGAAGACCATGACATCGACCGAGCCCTCAAGGTCTTCGAGGGTGAGGATCGCCCATGCCGAGCCCTGCTTGGTGGTCTTGCGCTGCACGCCGGTGACCAGGCCACCGACCGTGACCACAGTGCCATCGGTGCGCTCATCGGCGAGCAGTGAGGCAATCGTGCGGTCAGTCATCGTGGCGAGCACGTGCTCAGTGCCATGCAGCGGGTGATCGGAGACGTAGAGCCCGAGCATCTCGCGCTCGTGCGCAAGCAGCACTGACTTCTCCCACTCGCCGTCGGAGATTTCCACGGTGGGCACAAGCGAGTTCTCTGCCTCGGCATCGAGCCCGCCGAAGAGGTCGAACTGGCCGATGGCCTCAGCGCGCTTGATGTCGACCGCGGTGTCGACGACGTACTCGTGCACCTGCACGAGGCCCTTGCGGCTGTGACCGAGGGAATCGAAGGCACCGGACTTGATCAGCGATTCGACCACGCGCTTGTTGCAGACCGAGCCCTCGACCTTCGCGATGAAGTCGTTGAAGTCGTTGAAGCGACCAACGCGCTTGCGCGTGGCAATGATCGAGTCGACGACGTTGGCGCCGACGTTGCGGATGGCCGACAGGCCGAAGCGGATGTTCGTGCCACGCGGGGTGAAGTCGAAGTCGGAGTCATTGACATCAGGCGGCAGCACCTTGATGCCCATGCGGCGGCACTCGTTGAGGTAGATCGCCGACTTGTCCTTGTCATCCTTCACCGAGGTGAGCAAGCCCGCCATGTACTCGGCTGGGTAGTTCGCCTTCAGGTAGGCAGTCCAGTACGACACCAATCCGTAGCCGGCGGTGTGCGCCTTGTTGAACGCGTAGTCGGAGAAGGGAACGAGGATTTCCCAGAGCTTGGCAATCGCATCGAGGCTGTAGCCATTGGCCACCATGCCGTCGCGGAATGGCACGAACTCCTTCTCGAGGATCTCCTTCTTCTTCTTGCCCATGGCACGGCGAAGCAGGTCGGCGTTGCCGAGCGAATAGCCCGCGAGCTTCTGCGCGATGGCCATGACCTGCTCCTGATAGACGATCAGGCCGTAGGTATCGCCCAGGATGTCGGCCAGCGGCTCTTCGAGTTCAGGGTGAATCGGCACCACGGGCTTGCGGCCGTTCTTGCGGTCGGCGTAGTCGTTATGCGCATTCGCACCCATCGGGCCGGGTCGATACAGCGCGAGAACTGCGGAAATATCCTCGAAGTTGTCAGGCTGCATGGAGCGCAGCAGTGCGCGCATCGGGCCGCCGTCGAGCTGGAAGACGCCGAGGGTGTCGCCGCGTGAAAGCAGTTCGTAGGTAATCGCATCATCGAGGGTGAGTTCCTCTAGGACGATGACCTCGCCGCGATTGCTCTCGATGTAGCGCAGGCAGTCATCGAGCACCGTGAGGTTGCGCAGGCCGAGGAAGTCCATCTTGAGCAGGCCGAGGCTCTCGCACGCACCCATGTCGAACTGGGTGATGACTGCACCGTCTTGCTCGCGGCGCCAGATCGGCACGACATCGAGCAGTGGCTCGCGGCACAGGATGACGCCTGCGGCATGCACGCCCGGCTGGCGCTTCAGGCCCTCAAGACCCTTGGCGGTATCGACCACACGGCGCGCATCGGCATCTGCTTCATACAGCGCACGGAACTCGGCAGCCTCGCCGTAGCGGGAATCCTTCGGATCGAAGACTCCGTTAAGCGTGATGTCCTTGCCCATGACCGACGGCGGCATTGCCTTGGTGATGCGATCACCGAGGGCGTACGGGTAACCGAGCACGCGGGCGGAATCCTTGATCGCCGCCTTGGCCTTGATCGTGCCGTAGGTGATGATCTGCGCGACGCGTTCCTCGCCGTACTTCTGCGTGGCGTAGCGGATCATGTCGGAGCGACGACGCTCGTCGAAGTCCATGTCGATATCGGGCATCGATACGCGCTCGGGGTTCAGGAAGCGCTCGAAGAGCAGGCCGTGCTTGATCGGATCAAGCTCGGTAATTCCGAGTGCGTACGCGATCATCGCGCCGGCGGCAGAGCCACGGCCCGGGCCCACGCGAATGCCGTTGTCCTTGGCGTACTTCACTAGGTCAGCGGTCACGAGGAAGTAGCCGGGGAAGCCCATCTGGCAGATGACGCCGACTTCGTACTCAGCCTGCTTGCGCACGTTTTCGGGGATGACATCACCGAAGCGCTTGTGCAGGCCGAGCTCGACCTCCTTGACCAGCCAGGACTCCTCGCTCTCCCCTTCGGGGATCGGGAAGGCCGGCATGAGGTTCGCGCCCTCGTTGAACTCCACGTGGCAGCGCTCGGCGATGAGCAGCGTGTTGTCGCAGGCCTCGGGCAGCTCGCTCCAGACCTTGCGCATCTCCTCGGCTGACTTCAAGTAGAAGTCGCGTGCATCGAAGCGGAAGCGCTTGGGGTCATCCATCGTGGTGCGCGTGCCGATGCACAGCAGCACATCGTGCGTTGCCGCATCAGCGGCGTGCACGTAGTGAAGATCGTTGGTCGCGATGAGCGGAAGATCGAGTGCACGCGCGATCTTCAAGAGGTCGTGACGAAAGCGAGTCTCGATCTCCAGCCCGTGATCCATCAATTCGCAGAAGTAATTGCCTGCGCCGAGGATGTCGCGGAAGTCAGCGGCAGCCGCAAGTGCCTTGTCGTAGTTGCCTGCCTGCAGCCAGCGGTTGACCTCGCCGCTCGGGCAGCCGGTGGTGCCGATGAGGCCCTTGCCGTAGCGCTCGAGAAGCTCTCGGTCGAAGCGCGGCTTGTGGTAGTACCCCTCGAGGCTGGCGAGTGACGACAGGCGGAACAGGTTATGCATGCCCGCGGTGTTCTCAGCCCACAAAGTCATGTGCGTGTAGCTCTGCTTGCCGCGACCTGCGCCCGGATCCTCCGGCGTTCCTTCATCGAAGCCGCCGCCGAAGTCGAATGGCCTGCGCTCGAAGCGACCCTGCGGTGCGTAGTAACCCTCGAGTCCGATGATCGGATTGATGCCGTACTTCTTGCCGGTCTTGTAGAAGTCGTAGGCGCCGTAGAGGTTGCCGTGATCGGTCATCGCGAGGGATGTCATGCCGAGATCGACGGCCTTGCCGAAGAGATCATCGAGGCGGGCAGCGCCGTCGAGCATGGAGTACTCGGTGTGCACGTGCAGGTGGACGAAGTTGCCTCCTGATGTTCCCGCGCCGCTCACCTGACAACCTTAGGACGCCAGGCTGACACAGCCGTGAAGGCGCGGCTGCGCGAAAAAGAAGCCGAGAGCGGAAGCTCGACACCAGGACATAGAGGCGACCTGGACGCTGTCATGCACCCTGTCGGAACTGCTCGAGGGCGGCCTCGAGATCGGCCGGATACCGGCTTTCGAACTCGACATACTCCCCCGTCGACGGGTGATGAAACCCCAGGCGCATCGCGTGCAACCACTGTCTCGTCAGCCCCACCTTTTTCGATAGCACCGGGTCGGCGCCGTAGGTGATGTCACCGGCGAGCGGGTGGCGCATGGCGGCCATGTGCACCCGGATCTGGTGAGTACGGCCGGTCTCCAGGTGCACCTCGACCAGGCAGCCGTGGCTGAAGGCCTCGAGGGTCTCGTAGTGCGTGACCGAGTGCTTGCCGCCCTCGACCACCGCGAACTTGTAGTCAGCCTGCGGGTGGCGACCGATCGGTGCCTCGATGGTGCCCTTCAGCGGATCAAGCAGCCCCTGCGCAATCGCGTGATACACCTTCTCGACCGTGCGCTCCTTGAACTGATGCTTTAGGGATGTGTAGGCGCTTTCGCTCTTGGCTACGACCATCAGGCCAGTCGTGCCGACATCGAGGCGATGCACGATGCCCTGGCGCTCGGCAGCGCCGGAGGTTGCGACTGCGTACCCCGCACCGATCAGACCGCCGACCACTGTCGGACCTGTCCAGCCCGGGCTCGGGTGCGCGGCCACGCCCACGGGCTTATCGACCACGACGAAGTCGTCATCGTCGAACACCACCCGCAGCCCCGGCACGGGCTCTGTATCAATCTCCATGGCCACCGGCTCAAGCCCGACCTCGGTATCGATCTCGATCACAGAGCCGGCAAGTAGACGATCGCTCTTCATCGCCGGCGATCCGTCGAGGGTGACGGCGCCCAGCGAAATGATGTCGACCGCGCGCGAACGCGAGAGCCCGAGCATGCGGGTCAGCGCGATATCGATGCGCTCGCCGGCCAGGCCGTCGGGAACGGTGAGAAAGCGGGCGGCCATTACTTCGCGCCGTCAGGCGCAGAGTCGGCGGTGCGCGAGCTGTTGCCGCGGTAATCAATACCCAACAAGGTGAGCACCACCATCAACACAGCCGAGCAGGTGATGAACGAGTCCGCGACGTTGAACACCGGGAAGTTCGGGAACGCGATGAAATCGACCACGTAGCCGCGACCGAAGCCCGGCTCGCGTGTGAAGCGATCGATGAGGTTGCCCAGCAGACCGCCGAGCAAGCCGCC
>JBIJBU010000110.1:0-6075 GCA_044345075.1 Candidatus Nanopelagicales bacterium
AGCTTCTTCAAGGTCAGTGCACTTCTCGACTCGTTCGAGATCATCCGTGATTACACCGGTTCAAATGCCACACCGACGACTCTTGACTTCATCAACCTCGGAATCACCGGAGTGGATGCGTCGAATCTCGCGGGCATCAACTCCTTCCTCGCGACGATGCCAGCGAGCCTGACAGATAGCCCAGCCGAGCTTCAGGCGCTCGTGGATGCATACATCCTTTTGGCTCCTGGAGTAGACGGCATCGACAATGACAACGTCACCTTGACCCTGGCCCAGTGGCAGGCTCTCGGATTCGTGGATGCGGTGACGGACGCCGATGTGGCGGCCCTCAACGATCTCTTCGACACCCTTGACTGGACAGTCTCGGTCGACGCCGGGGCAGCCTCGTCCAATGGCCTGGCTGCGCTCGCCGCACTTCGCATTGCCCCGCGTTCTGCTAGCGAGCCCGGCGTGGCCGCGATCCCCACGCCCACTCCCGCGCCGACCGCCTCCAATGCTCCGGCTCCTGCAGCAACAGCAAGCCCGATTCCGGTACCCACGCGCAAGCCGGTCGTGAAGCCCACGACGAATCGTCCTGTGTATGAGGACGCACCGACACCGGGTGATGGAATCTCAGAGGTCAGCCCTGGCGAGATCGCTGCGGTCGTCGACGGCCAGGAGGAACGCGCAGGCCTGGAGATCCTGAATGGTTCAACACTGCGCATCACGTTGCCGCAGGGCGTGATCTTGCAGGTGAGCTCAATTCTCACTGATGGCAAGCCTGCGAAGGTGGCCAGTGATGGTGCGCTTCTGGTTGTGCAGGGCACGTCGGTCGACATCAGCGGTTCTGGTTACCGCCCGGGCTCCCTCGTTGACCTGACGATCTACTCGACACCGACCCGCCTGGGTACCGTGACAGTGGAAGCAGATGGCGGCTTCCGTGCCAACTTCCCGATCCCTGCAGGGATCGAGCCTGGTGATCACACGATCAAGATCGACGGCACGAGTGCAGCCGGTGAGTTGACCACGGTGAGCGTGGGCGTGCGCGTGCTGCCGAAGTCTCAGGAGTCCTCGGTTGAGGCAGCAGATCCGTCACCGACCGCGACGAACTCGGCCGGTCTCAGCGATGGCTCAGGCCTGATCAATGGCACGACTGGTGTGGTTCTCGGAGCCCTCCTGGTGCTGCTCCTGCTGGGCTTCATGATCGTGGCTGCCCGCCGCCGTCGCAGTGAGTCGCGCTAGCCGAAATCGGCGATTTCCCTCACAGATCTATGCGTTTCCCTTGCTCAATCGAAAGAGAAGTGAGCGGTCAACCTGGTGCGGTGGACTACGGATTCAGGGTGCGCATCGCGCCGAGCACCGAAGCCACGTGGGCGACCTCGTGGGTGCGATAGATGCCCGTGCCGCCGAGTGAGGCAAGCACGGCGAAGAAGCCTTCGGCAGTGCGGAACTGATCCTCGAAGAGGTCGAAGGCGTGCGGCAGCGCATTGCAGATGGGCAGGCCGAGGGCGCGAAGCCTGAAGCCATTGAGCAGCACGTGCGTTTGGTGCTGCACGCGCACAGCCGGGGTCACGAGATTGCCGTAGTAGAAGCCCATGCCCGGATCGATCGCGATGCGAGTGACACCTGCGGCATTGGCGATTGCGATGCGCTCGGCGAAGTGATCGCGAATGCCGGGGAACGGGTCGGCATCGAGGGTGACGTCAGTGATCTCGCGAACGTTGTCGCCCTTGACGTAGCAGAGGATCACTGTGGCGTTGAACTCTGCGGCGAGCTCGAACATCTCGGCCTGGTTCGCACTGCCGGTCAGGTTCAGTACCTTCGCGCCTGCCTGCAGGCATGCGCGCACGACCTTGGGCTCGTAGGTCTCGGCCGAAACATCAATGCCATCGGCAGTGAGCTGCTCGATGACGGGCACCAGTGCAGCGATCTGGTCATCGGCGGTGACCCGGGCGGCCTTGGCCGTGCTCGACTCGGCGCCGATATCGATGAAGTGAGCCCCCTGAGCGGCCATGATGCGAGCCTTGCGAATCGCCGAATCCCCATCAATGGCAACGCTTTCGCGATAGGTGGAGTCGCGGGAGAGATTGACCGTGCCCATGATCACCGGGCTGGTGTCGGTGTCGTACTGCTTCGCGCCGATGCGCAGCGGGGCTACCGGCTGATCGAGCTCGTCAGCGTGGGCAGCGGCCAGGGCGGCCAGGGCCGAGAGGGTGAGCATCCGACGAGCCTATGCGAGGCGGTCGGCGTTCATCGGACGTACTTCGCGAACACGAAGCCCTCGTCGGTGATGGCCTGAATGAGGTGGAGGCGGGTGATCTGCGGGAGGGCTCCGTCGATGATGCCGTGCCCGTTGCCGGCCAGGATTGGCGCCAGGGTGATGTCGTACTCGTCGATGAGATCGGCAGCGGCCATCTGGGTGAGCAAGGTCGGCCCGCCCTCGCACACGATGCGCGAGAGTCCGCGCGCATGCATGGCCCCGATGATGGTGCGGGCCTCGAGATCGGGAATCTGCTGCACATCGGCATGGGCTTGCGCGCGCTTGAGCTCGTTGCTCGAGGAATCATGCGCGTGGGTCAGCACGATCGGCTGCTGCGCTGATTCGTGGAAGAGGGGGTCCTGCCACGGCAGGTCGAGGGTGCGACTGACGATCACCACGACGGGGGCGGCCTGCAGGCCTGCCGCAGCGCGAGCCTCCTGGTACTCCGGTCGAGCCTTCATCGGGTTGTAGCGCTCCGCGCGAATGGTTCCGGCGCCGACGAGCACCGCATCAGCGAGCCGGCGCACCTCGCCGAAGATCACGCGGTCAGTAGCGCTGGAGATCGAACCGCTGAGGCCATCGGCGCCGGCAATCGCGCCATCGAGGGTGGTGAGCATCATCGCTCGAGTCCAGGCGCCCTCCGGCCATGCGTACGCCACTGCGATGTCGACGGGAGAGCCCGTCATTGGACCGCTGATCATCTCCATGACTACTCAGTCTCCAGCAGGAACTCTGCGATGTCTCGAGCATTGCGCGGCGATGGTTCGGTCGCGGCGTAACCAACGGCTACTGCCCCGAGCGGCTGAAGCGACTCGGGGAGCGAGCAGGCGGCCTGCACGACATCGGCGCAGAACAGAGTCGAGCCAATCCAGGCCGAGCCAAGGCCCTGCGCCGCAACGGAAATCATCAAGCTCTGCACGGCTGCGCCGCCGGCCACCATGAACATGTCGCGCTCGGCTGCATTGCGTTCTGCGTCGGGATATTCGTGAGCACCGGCCTCGAGATCAATGAACGGGATGATGACGACAGGTGCCTCGCGCAGGATGTCGCCGCGGGCTACGCGCTTCTCGATTGACTCGGCACTCATGCCGCTCGCCGTCAGATCGGTGATCCAGCGTTCGCGCATTGCGTCCAAGAGTTGCGTGCGCATCGGCTGATCGCGCAGCACCAGGAACCGCCACGGGGTCGTGTGATGCGGGGCAGGTGCGGTGACAGCCGCTGCGATGGCGGCCTTGAGGACGTCGTCGGAAACAGCCCGATCAGTGAACGATCGAACAGTTCGGCGATTTGCGGATGCGGTGATACGGCCCTGCGCAATTGCCTCGGCAGTTCCGAGGCCGAAGAGATCCTCGCTCGCTGGGCGAATCAGTATGCGTGCGCCGGGGCCGTCATCGGCAGTGACGAACTGTTCCATGCCGCGCACGATCGCGATCGGGTTGCCGGCGGACTTGCCCTTCACGAGATCAGCGGCGCTGGCGATCTCGTCGGCCACGGCGATAACGGTCATCTCGAGGATGCGTCCGTACTCATCAGGCGTGCCGGTGTGATCGTCGAGGGGTGAAACACCGGAAACCCCAATGGCATTGTCGGTCAGGCCATCGCGCCAGGCGCGGCCCATCGTGTCGGTGATGATCACGCCGAGACGAAGACCGGTGAGTTCGGTCAATCGTGCACGAATGACGCGAGCGGAGGCGTCGGGGTCGAGAGGGAGTAGCACGACCGTGCCTTCGTCGACATTGCTCGCATCGATGCCGGCGGCGGCCATGATCAAGCCGTGCTTGGTCTCGACGATGCGCGTGGTGCCGCGGGCGTGCACCTTGGTCGCGACAGTGCGCACCGACTCGGAGTCGATGAGGTCATCGCGATTGGCCGCCGCGACAACTCGACCCTCGGCCTTGGAGACGATCTTGCTCGTGATGACGACGATGTCGCCGTCGCGAAGCGTGGTTCCACCGTCCGGGAATTCGACTGAGCTCGCTGCGATCAGAGCGGCAATGTCATCTCCCGCGCTGATGCGCGGCAGCCCGGCGAGCGCGATGACCTGCATGGCTACTTGCGCAGTGACTCGGCCAGGGCGATGGCGGCATTGGCCATCGCGGCGGTGGCATCAATGTCGGTCATCAGGAGTGGCACGGCATGAGCGGTGATTCCGTTGGCAGTGATGGCCGGGACCGAATCGGCGTCGGCGGAGTCGACCAACCAGCCGTCGAGCACTCCGCCGTTGCTGCGTGAGCCGTAGTGGGCGGCAACAGCAGCTGCCGTGGTCTCAATACCCAGGGCGGTCAGGCAGGCATCAGCCATGCCGCGCACGGGCGCGCCGCCGACGATGGGGGAGAGGCCAACAACCGGTGCAGATGTGGTCGCGATGGCCTCGCGGATGCCGGGCACTTGAAGGATCGTGCCGATTGAGACGACCGGATTACTCGGGGGCAGCAGCACGATGTCGGCGGTCTCGATGGCCTCGAGCACGCCAGGGGCGGGCTTGGCCTGATCGACGCCGACCAGCACGAAGCCCTGCGCGGGAATCGACGCGCGGTACTTGATCCACCACTCCTGGAAGTGAATGGCGCGGCGGCCCTGTTCGTCTTCGATGATCACGTTGGTCTCGGCGCGATCATCCGTCATCGGGATCAATCGCACGCCCGGCTGCCAGTGCTCGCAGAGAGCGACGGTGATCTCCGAGAGCGGGAAGCCGGCGTTCAGCGATTGAGTACGGATCAGGTGAGTCGCGATGTCCTTATCGCCGAGCCCGAACCAGGTCGGCTCCACGCCGTAGGCAGCGAGCTCGTCCTTGACCGTGAAGGTCTCGCCCTCGCGGCCCCAGCCGCGCTCAACGCTGATGCCGCCGCCGAGGGTGTACATCACGGTGTCGAGATCGGGGCAGACCCGCAGGCCGTGCACCCAGATGTCATCGCCGGTGTTGCCGATGACAGTGATGTCGGCATCGGGGCGGGCGACCTTGAGTCCGGTGAGGAACCTGGCTCCGCCGATTCCTCCGGCCAGGGCGGTGATGCGCATGGCGGCATCCTTCCAGTGACGCAGGTGATCGGCGGCGGCGGTCCGGGCTCTGCCTCTCGGGGACAGTTCCTTTAGCCCCTCGAGGCAGACCCTCCCCGCCGCCGCCGCTCGATTCGGCCCGACAGACCCGCCCCCTCGAGACAGACCCTCCCCGTCGCCGCGTGGGAGCCCCAAAAGCGCGTGTCCCCTAAAAAGAGGACGAATCACTCAAAATCATTGGAAATACAGGGCTTTTTTGGAAAAAATCTCAAAAATGCCCGTTTTTGTCCGAATCGGGCTTGACGTAGGGGGAACTACACCCCTGTAATACGCCTAGACATTCACGAGATTCACTCGTGGTGCCGGGTCGAGGAGGTCCTTTTCGTGGCTGACATGGTGCTTGTGCCCCTGTCTGACGTCGAGGAGTTGTCGTGGCAGGAGCGCGCCTTGTGCGCTCAGACCGATCCCGAGGCTTTCTTCCCCGAGAAGGGTGGCAGCACCCGCGAGGCCAAGAAGGTCTGTCTGTCCTGCGACGTCCGCGTCGAGTGCTTGGAATACGCCCTGGGCTCAGATGAGCGCTTCGGTATCTGGGGTGGTCTTTCCGAGCGTGAGCGCCGCCGTCTTAAGCGACGCAACGTCAGCTAGGCGCACGCCTGGCTACGGGCCGCAGGTCGGCCCGTGAGTCTTGTTTTCCCTGATGCCTTCCCCCACGGCTGCCGTGCCGTCCCCTCATAGAGGAATGCCCTCCCGTGCAGACGGCAAGTAGAGTGAAGAAGTGACCGGGCCTGTGGACGAGAACATCTCGGAGCCCACGCCTGACGACTTTGATCCCACGGCTG
>JBIJBU010000112.1:0-6046 GCA_044345075.1 Candidatus Nanopelagicales bacterium
CGATACCGCCGATCTTCCCGAGGCAAGCGGCGAGGCGATCGCGCGCGAGTTCGAGCGCTATCTTCGCCGACGCGGTTCCGACGACTAACGCAAGTTGAGATAGCGATCTATTGACGCCTGAGTCGACGCATCGACATCTGCCGGCGTTCCGTCAACAAGCTGCCCGAGAATCCCCATCGCCACCTTCTTGCCGAGCTCGACTCCCCACTGGTCGAAGGAGTCGATACCCCAGATGATTCCTTGGACGAAAACACTGTGCTCGTAGAGAGCCACCAAAGCTCCCAGGGCAGCAGGGTCAAGCCGCTTGATCATGATCACGTTAACCGGGCGATTACCAGGCATCACCTTGTGCGGCACTAATGGTGCGGGTGTGCCATCCGCAGCGACCTGAGCGGCATCCCTGCCAATCGACAGCACTGATGCCTGGGCAAGCGCATTCGCCACGAGCATGTCCTGCTGATTGCCATCAGGATTCTCGGCCTGGGCCACGACGATGATGTCACTGGCCACGACGTCGGTGCCTTGATGCAACAGTTGGTAGAACGAGTGCTGCCCATTGGTACCCGGTTCGCCCCAGAAGATCGCGCCTGTCTCGTAGTCGACTGGAGTGCCGTCGCGCCGCACGCTCTTGCCATTGCTTTCCATGGTGAGCTGCTGCAGGTAGGCCGGAAAACGCGAAAGGTACTGCGAATAGGGCAAGACCGCCGTTGTCTCGATATCGAGGAAGTTGCGATTCCAGACGCTGAGCAGACCAAGTTGCAATGGCAGATTGCTCTCTGCCGGAGCGCTGGCAAAGTGTTCGTCCATCGCCCTAAATCCATCAAGCATCTGCGCAAAGCCATCTGCACCGATGGCGATCATCGTCGACAGGCCGATCGCCGAATCCATCGAATAGCGACCACCCACCCAATCCCAGAAGCCGAACATATTCGCCGTGTCAATTCCGAAAGCGGCAACAGCTGCGACACTTGTCGAGACGGCCACAAAATGATGTGAGACGGAATCCGGACCAAGATCGTTGACGAGCCATGTGCGTGCAGCTTCGGCATTCGTCATGGTCTCCAGGGTCGTGAACGTCTTGGAGGCGACGATAAACAAGGTCGTCGCGGGATCTAGGTCGCGAACTGCCTCAGCCAGATCCGTGGGATCGACATTCGACACGAATCGGAAACAGATATCGCGATCACTAAAGGCACGAAGTGCCAAATAGGCCATTGCAGGACCGAGGTCAGATCCTCCGATGCCGATGTTCACGACGGTACGGATTCGCTGACCAGTAGCACCCTTCCACTCCCCCGAACGCACTCGTTCGGCGAACGCGCCCATGCGATCGAGCACGGCATGCACGTCTGCACTGACATCTTGGCCATCGACCAGCAGCGATTGATCACGGCGGCGGCGAAGAGCAGTGTGCAGAACAGCGCGGTCCTCGGTGTTGTTGATATGAACGCCATCAAGCATTGCTGTACGCGCAGCTGACACTCCGCGCTGCTCTGCGAGCGCGCGCAACTGAGCAAGAACCTCGTCACTGACCCGCTGTCGAGAGAAGTCGAGGCTTAGCCCGACCGCCTCGACGGTCAGGCGTTCCGGCCTCGACGCGTCAGCCTCGATGAGCGAGCGGATGGTCGTGCCCTGCATTTCGTGGGCGAGTGTGTGGAGGGCAGCCCAGGCAGGTGCATCGAGGGGGCTGTCGGACGAGAGTGCGGCCGTGGTCATGGCACTAGCCTTGCACTGGTGCCTTCCACGAGGCGCATTGACCGCGAGGAGTCCGCGTGAGTTCGTCAGTAACCCTGGGAATGGTCGGTTGTGGCCGGATGGGCGCCAACCTGGTGCGCCGCTCCATGCTCGGGGGTCATCAGGCCTTCGCCTACGACCCGGATCCTGCCGCCGTGGCTCCGCTTGTCGCTGAAGGCGCCACGGGAGCCTCCAGCCTCGCTGAGCTCGTGGCAACTATGCCTGCTCCGCGCACCGTGTGGGTCATGGTGCCGGCTGGTCACATCACGGATTCCGTCGTGAGCGAGCTCATCGGCCTACTCAGCCCGGGCGACACGCTCATCGATGGCGGCAATTCGTACTACCGCGATGACATCCGCCACTCAGCGCAGGCAGCCGAGAAGGGCATCGACTTCCTCGATGTCGGAACTTCAGGCGGAGTCTGGGGCCTCGAGCGCGGCTACTGCCTAATGATCGGCGGCAATGACGCAGCGGTGAATCGACTCGCACCCCTCTGGGACACCATTGCCCCGGGTTTCGCCACGGCCGAGCGCACGCCTGGTCGCACCGGGGACATCACGCCTGAAGAGACAGGGTGGCTGCATTGTGGGCCCAGTGGCGCTGGTCATTTTGTGAAGATGGTCCACAACGGAATCGAGTACGGCCTAATGGCCGCATACGCCGAGGGCCTCAACATCCTCAAGCATGCCAACGCCGGCAAGGCTTCTCGCGATGCTGATGCCGAGACGGCGCCGATGAGCAACCCGGAGTTCTACCAGTACGACATCGACATCCCTGCGGTCGCGGAGCTTTGGCGTCGCGGCAGCGTGGTCGGCTCATGGTTACTCGACCTCACTGCCGACGCCCTTCATCAGTCGCCGAGTCTCGAGGAGTTTGGCGGTCGCGTCTCAGATTCAGGCGAGGGACGCTGGACGGCCATCGCGGCGATCGACGAAGGAGTTCCTGCTCCCGTGCTCACCGCAGCGCTGTTCGAGCGTTTTGAGTCACAGGGCAATGGCACGTATGCAGGCAAGGTGTTGAGTGCGATGCGCAAGGCCTTTGGTGGGCACACAGAGAAGAAGGCCTAAGAGCCGCACGACGAAGAGGAGAATACGGACTGTAGGACTCGCTCGAAGTGCTGTTTAGAGCCGCACGCCGAGCAGTGAGTCGCACATCGCGGCCATCTCTGCCGGTGCATCAGAGTCAGTGCCTGAGCCACTCATCGCCTTGACGCTCCAGGCATCCATCACATCAAGTGCTGATGCGGTCTGCAGATCATTGGCGAGGTGCTCGCGAATTCGCTCAATGTAGGGCGCCGAACTCTCGCCACTGGCACAGGCCGTAGCGCTGCGCCACAAACCCAGTCGATCGGTGGCCCCTTGCAGGCCGTGCGGTGTCCAGGCCCAGTCACTGCGGTAATGATGTGCGAGCAGTGCAAGTCGAATGGCCATCGGATCGTGTCCTTCGCTGCGCAAAACCGACACGAAGACGAGATTGCCGCGCGACTTCGACATCTTGTGGCCCTGCCAGCCGACCATGCCGGAGTGCACGTAGTGCTTGGCGTATGGGTACTCCTCGCGAATCACCTGAGCCTCGGAGGCGCCCATCTCGTGATGCGGGAAGGCCAGATCGCTTCCGCCACCTTGGACGTCGATTCCCATGCCCAGGTAATCCAGCGCGATGGCAGTGCACTCAATGTGCCAACCAGGTCGGCCATGCCCGAGAGCGGTATCCCAGGAAGGCTCCTCCGGTCGAGCCGCCTGCCACAGCAAGCAATCCAACGGGTGACGCTTGCCAGGTCGATCAGGGTCACCGCCACGCTCGGCGAAAATGCGGATCATCTCTGGCTCTTCGAGATGCGCGACGGAGCCGAAAGCCGGGTCACTTCCGACCGAGAAGTAGAGATCCTCATCTACGGCGTAGACGACTCCACGCTCCTGCAGTGACTGCACATAACCAGCAACAGAAGGAATTGCTTCGACAGCGCCGATGTAGTGATCTGGAGCCAGCACATTGAGAGCCGTCATGTCCTCGCGAAACAGGGCGGTCTCTCGCTCGGCGATCGCCTGCCAGTCCTCACCGAGGGCAACTGCGCGCTCAAGCAGCGGATCGTCGATATCGGTGACGTTCTGCACGTAAAGAACGGGGTGACCACCATCGCGCCACACACGTTGCACCATGTCGAACGCGACATAGGTCGCTGCGTGGCCCATGTGGGTGGCGTCGTACGGCGTGATGCCGCAGACATACATGCGAGCGGTGCCCTGAGGCGATGTCGGGCGAATGGTGCCGGTACCTGTATCCATCAAGGACAGGGCAGGGGCGCTGCCCGGGATCTTCGCCGGTGCCGGCACACTCCACGACTTCACTCGATCAGCCTAGTGCGACTAGAAGACCGGCCACGGGACCGCGGGCCACTGGGCAGAGGGGTGCGGCATGGTTCCGGTCTCGATCAGCGACCGCAGACGGCTCGCGGTGATCTCGATCTCCTCTGGCGCGAGCCACGGTTCCAAGATGCTACTCAGGGAGGGCTCAAGTGCACACAGATCAGAGAGGACATCAGCGTTGATGGACTCCCCCGCCCAACCCCACAGCACGGTGCGCAGCTTGTCGTCCGCGTTGAAGGAGACTCCGTGATCAATGCACCAGATGCGATCGTCATTGTCCACGATCACGTGCCCACCCTTACGGTCAGCGTTGTTGATCAGGGCATCAAATGCGGCCACGCGATGAAGGTCGTCGCGGTCTGCATGAACCAGAAGCAGCGGATTACCCTCCTGATCCTCCGCATTCATCACCACGATCCATCCCGGTTGAAGCTCGGCCGGCGCGCAGACATCGACTGCGTCAGCGCTTTGTGATTCCTCGATCCAGGCCTGGCACATACCCGGTCCAGCCGGGCCGTCCTCGCGCCACACGGTCGGGGGCACGAGATGCCAACCAAGCGCTTCAGAGAGCGAGTACGACGCCAGCTCTCGACGCCCAAGGGACTCATCGGGGAAATCCCAGAGCGGCCTTTCACCGGCCACTGGCTTGTATACGCAGCGCAGTTGACGGTCATCGCCCAGGGGAACAGTGCACAGCAAGGTTGCGTTCGAGGCCACGGCGAGGCGTCCTTCGACGCTGAGCTCACCCTCGCTCAGGGCAGACAGCAGCCGAGGATCATCAAGCCACTCGGTTACCGGTTCGATCATGCGCGGCGGCGATAGCCATTTGCTCGCGGACACACATGTCCACGCGCATCTAGCGGCTGATTGCAGAAGGGGCAAGGTGGGCGTCCAGCGGACACCACAGCACGCGAGCGCTCGGCAAATGACCGTGCCTGAATCGCAGTAATCCAGACCCGCAGAGTGTCCGGACCGTCGTCATCATCATCGGCGATCTCGGGAATCTCATCGGACTCCTCATTGATGGCATGAGCCTCGATCACGACATGCGAGGATGCGTCGTCCCAGCCCAGCGCCATCGCTCCGACTCGAAACTCCTCGACTATCGGGGCGTCAAGGGGAGCAGAGTCAGCGAGCATGTCAACACCGGCGGGCGGGATCTCGACATCGACATCGCGAGTTTCGACAACCTCATCAAGCAGTTGATCGATGCGCTCAGCAAGAACAGAAACCTGGCCCTTCTCGGCCACGATGCTCGTGATCGCGTTTCCCTTGCGTGCCTGCAAGAAGAAGGTGCGCTCACCGGGCATGCCCACGGTGCCGGAGACAAAACGCTCAGGATCACGAAACTCGAATACCTGGCGACTCATCCCTTGCCTCCGCCCACGGCGGCGTCGCTGGACTTTAAAGCAGCCTTAGCCGGCTTGAGGAGCCGACCGAGATCTGCACCGGAGTCATTGGTGCGTACGACAAAGGGGCGATGCGGTGTGTAATTCACGATGCTGAGAGAGGCGGGATCCACGCGAATGCGCTGGAAAGCATCGAGGTGCATGCCGAGTGCATCGGCCAAGATCGCCTTGATGACATCACCGTGACTCACCACGATGTAGATGCCGTCCGGACCCACGGTTTCGTTCCAATGACGAATCCCCTCAACCGCACGATGCTGCATATCGCGCATACTCTCGCCGTCAGCGCCAGGAAACACAGCGGCACTGGGATGCGACTGGACGACGGACCACATTGGCTCCTTCGCTAGTTCACCGAGTGGGCGCCCTGTCCAGTCGCCGTACTTACACTCCACGAAACGATCATCGGTATCGCGAATGACCTGCCGACGTTGAAAGGCAGCGATGGCGTCGGCCGTAGCGACTGTGCGCTCCAACGGCGAACTCACAATGCGGGGAATACGTACCTCGGATAGCCGCTCGGCGAGTTCGGCGGCC
>JBIJBU010000111.1:0-6046 GCA_044345075.1 Candidatus Nanopelagicales bacterium
GAGCGGTACGCGCATGACGTAGCCGCGGCCCTCCTTGGTCACCTCGAGCGGGCCATCGCCCGTCCGTGGCTTCATCGCGGCCATGTGGATCCCCTTTCGTCCCGGGCAGAGCCCAGAAAAGCTTGACTTCCATTATCCCGCATGGGGGTCGGCGCGCTCGGGGCGGGGCTGGCACACGGGCTGGGCGCATCACCTGCTCCCCTCTCAGTCAGGCAGCAGACTAAGAGGCCAGGCGGGGCCTAGTTGCCCTGCTCATGAACGGCCAGGCGAGCGCGAAGCCGAGCGAGCTCCTCATCGACTTCGTCCATCCGATAGCCGCGGATCACCACATCGAAACCGGCCTCGGTCGGCTTGCGATCGACGGGAGCCTCTGGGAGTTCGCCTAGCCGGCCCACCGACGCCAGGGCGATACAGGCGATCACGGCGATGGCCACGAGGACGAAGACGAGCATCATGTGCCCATCACACCATGCGCGACCCAGTCTGCGGCGATCAAATCCAGTGCCACTTCGACAGAGGTTGACCACTGCAGCTGGGCTTCTCCCTGTTCGCTGACGAATCCAGTGGTGCGCCAGTGCCCCACCTGGGCGCGCAGATGCGAGTAGTCGTCCCACGGATCAAGGGCCACGACAGGCTTGGCATGCATGCGCAGATGGCGGGCTGTCCAGACCTCCATCAGTTCTTCGAGGGTGCCGATACCACCGGGAAGTGCGAGGAAGGCGTCAGCGCGGTCGTCCATGATCGCCTTGCGCTGGCGCATGTCGGTCGTGACGATGAGCTCGTCCGCATCGTGGTCGGCGACCTCCATCTCGATGAGTTTTTGCGGAATGACACCGACGGTGTAGCCACCACCGGCGCGCACGGCCCGGGCCACGGCGCCCATCATCGAGACCGAGCCACCGCCGGAGACCAGGCCCCAGCCGAGTGCGGCGATGGCCGAGCCGACCTCGGTGGCCAGGGTGAGGTAGCGCTCGTCGATGGCGTCATTGGCCGAGCAATAGACGCAGATCATTCGGGCAGAGTTCACGCGTTCCACCCTAGGGGGGCTTGCACCGCCCGGTTACTTAGTTGTATATTCAACAAACAGATTGATCTTTCAACTATCAAGGAGACGCATATGTCTGACCTCACCGCTGCCCAGGGCACCTGGGTAATCGACGCCGCCCACACCAACATCGGCTTCTCGGCCCGCCACCTGATGGTGTCGAAGGTCCGCGGCAAGTTCGACGCATTCGAGGGTGGCTTCACCATCGATGCCGCCAACGTGGGCGCCAGCTCGGCCAACCTCACGATCCAGGCCGCCAGCATCGACACCAACAGCGCCGACCGCGACGGTCACCTGAAGTCCGCCGAGTTCCTCGACGTCGAGAACTTCCCGACCCTGACCTTCGTCTCCACCGGCGCAGCCGACAAGGGCAACGTTGTCGAGGTCACCGGTGACCTCACCATCCATGGCGTCACCAAGAGCGTGGTGATCCCGTGGGAGTTCATTGGCGTCAGCACCGATCCGTGGGGCAACACCAAGGCCGGCTTCGAGGCAGAGCTCGAGATCAGTCGCGAGGAGTTCGGACTCGTCTGGAACGTCAGCCTCGAGACCGGCGGCGTTCTGATCTCCGACAAGATCAAGCTCGTGCTCGACGTTCAGGCACTCAAGGCTTAGTCAGCCGTAAGCCAACTGCGCAATTGCATCTCGCACGAACGCAGCTGATCAAGCAGCACAGATTCGTCCTTCATATGCGCAATCGATGGGTCCCCCGGTCCGAAGTTCAGGGCCGGGGTTCCCATTGCCGCAAAGCGAGCGACGTCAGTCCAGCCGAACTTCGGCGCAGGAACCGCACCGGTAGCAGCAAGGAAATCCACGGTCGCCTGACGCGATAATCCGGGTGCTGCTCCAGGGCTCACATCAATGAACTCGACGTCATAGCCGTCGAATACCTCGCGCACATGCGCCAAGGCCTCATCGGTCGAACGATCAGGGGCGAAGCGATAGTTCACGGTGACCACGCACTCATCGGGGATCACGTTGCCGGCGATGCCGCCGCGAATACCCACTGCACTCAGCCCCTCGCGGTACTCGAGGCCATCGACCATTGGTCTCCGTGGCACGTACGACTCGAGTCGGCCCAGGATCTCGCCTGCACCATGAATCGCATTGACGCCCATCCACGGTCGCGCACTATGCGAACGCGTTCCGCGAACAGTGATCTCAGCGCGAATAGTTCCCTGGCAGCCGGCTTCAATACCCGCGTTGGACGGCTCCATCAGGATTGCGAGATCGGCAACAAGCAACTCGGGATTGCTCTCGGCGAGATGCGCCAGCCCGTTGAACTCGCTCTCGACTTCTTCGCCCTCGTAATAGACGTAGGTAACATCACGAACCGGCTCGGCGATTGTCGCTGCGAGTTTCAACGACACCGCGACGCCGCCCTTCATGTCACAGGCGCCGAGACCGTAGAGACGATCGCCGTCGAGATGGTGCGGCATGTTCGAGTTCGCGGGCACGGTGTCGAGATGGCCGCCGATCAGCACTCGCTCACTGCGGCCGAGCTCTGTGCGGGCCACAACCGTGTTGCCGAAGCGACTGACGGTCAGGTGGGGTACTCGGTTCAGTGCGGCCTCGACAAGATCAGCGATGTGCTGCTCGTGGTGGGACTCACTCGGAATGTCGATCAGGGCAGCGGTCAGCGCCACCACATCGACCGAGAGGTCAAGCCCTGAGCTCGCATCATGTTCCACATGGATACGGTAGTGCGATGACCAACGCAGCAGCCGCAGACCTCACCGCAGTCACCGGATCCGCATCGGCCACCGGCCTCGCCACCTACTTCGGCGACCAGATCCTCGATGTCTGGTACCCGAGCCCCGCCCTGGGCCCTAACCCGATCGACGTGCCGGGCATCAGCTCGGCCATCGACTCCGACGAGGTGCGCGGCGTGCACGTGCGCACCCTCACCACGACCATCGCTGACCTCGCTGAGGCACCTGCCGACACTGCTGACGCCTACCTGCGACTGCACCTGATCTCGGCCCGCCTGGTGAGGCCACGCACCATCAACCTGACGGGCATCTTCGGCCTGCTGCCGATCGTGGCCTGGACCAACCTTGGCCCCGTGCCTGTCGAGCGCCTGAACGACGTGCGCCTGCATGCCCGCGCCAAGAGCATCAACCTCGCCGTGCACGGAGTCGACCGCTTCCCTCGGATGACCGACTACGTCGTTCCCTCGGGGGTTCGCATTGCTGACGCCGACCGCGTGCGCCTGGGCGCTTACCTGGCCAGCGGCACCACCGTGATGCACGAGGGCTTCGTCAACTTCAACGCCGGCACCCTCGGCAGTTCGATGGTCGAAGGCCGCATCTCCGCAGGCGTGGTTGTCGGTGACGGCTCCGACATCGGCGGCGGCGCCTCGATCATGGGCACGCTCTCCGGTGGCGGCACCGAGGTCGTCACGATCGGCACCGGCACTCTGATCGGCGCGAACGCCGGTGTGGGTCTCTCGCTTGGCGATAACTGCGTCGTCGAGGCTGGTCTCTACGTCACTGCAGGCTCGAAGGTCACCTTGCCCGATGGCACGGTCGCCAAAGCCAAGGCAGTCTCCGGAGACAGCAACCTGCTCTTCCGTCGCAACTCGCAGACCGGCGCGATCGAGATCAGTTCGCGCACTGGCACCTGGGGCGGGCTGAACGCGGCACTGCATTCCAACGACTGATTGCACCAACGAAGAAGCCCCGGCGCCATTGGCGTCGGGGCTTCTTACGTAAGCGTTGCTTAGCGCTGGCTCATCGGGGGGTAGTCGCGAAGGACCTCGCCGATGTAGACCTGGCGCGGACGGCCGATCTTGGTATCGGGATCGTTGATCATCTCGCGCCACTGGGCGATCCAGCCCGGCAGACGGCCCAGGGCGAAGAGCACCGTGAACATCTGGGTCGGGAAGCCCATCGCCTTGTAGATCAGGCCTGTGTAGAAGTCGACGTTCGGGTACAGCTTGCGCTCGATGAAGAAGTCATCGGACAGTGCGACCTCTTCGAGGCGAAGGGCGATGTCAAGCAGCGGATCGCTGACACCCAGTGCCTCGAAGACCTCGTAGGCGCTCTTCTTGACGATGGCCGCACGCGGGTCGTAGTTCTTGTACACGCGGTGACCGAAGCCCATGAGCTTCACGCCGTCTTCGCGGTTCTTGACCTGGCGGATGAAGGTGTTCACGCCGCCACCGGATGCGTGGATGTTCTCGAGCATCTCGAGCACTGCCTGGTTCGCGCCGCCGTGCAGCGGGCCGAACAGTGCGTTGACACCGGCCGACACGGATGCGAACAGGTTCGCGTGCGAGGAGCCGACGAGGCGCACGGTCGAGGTCGAGCAGTTCTGCTCGTGATCTGCGTGCAGGAGCAGCAACTGGTTGAGCGTGCGTGAGATAACCGGGTTGACCTCGTACTCTTCAGCCGGAACGCCGAAGGTCATGCGCAGGAAGTTATCGACGTAGCCGAGCGAGTTGTCGGGGTACAGCATCGGCTGGCCCATGGCCTTCTTGTGCGCGTAGGCAGCAAGGGTCGGCAGCTTCGCAAGCAGGCGGATGGTCGAGATCTCGACCTGTGCGGGATCGAAAGGATCCAGCGAATCCTGGTAGAAGGTCGACAGCGCCGACACAGACGATGACAGCACGGGCATCGGGTGCGCATCGCGCGGGAAGCCGTCGAAGAAGTTGCGGAGATCCTCGTGCAGCATCGTGTGCATGCGGATCTGGTGCTTGAACGAGCTGAGCTGATCCTCGGAAGGAAGCTCGCCGTAGATCAGCAGGAACGCTGTCTCGAGGAAGCTTGACTGCTCGGCCAGCTGCTCGATCGGGTAACCGCGGTAACGCAAGATGCCGGCATCGCCATCGATGTAGGTGATGGCTGACGAGCATGCCGCGGTGTTGAGGAAACCGTGGTCGAGGGTGACGTGACCCGTCTCCTTCATCAGCGGAGCGATGTTCAGGCCGCTCTCGCCTACGGTTGCCGGCACCTCGGGAAGGGGCAGTTCGCCACCGGGGTGCTTAAGGATGAAGTCGGTCACAGATCCTCCTGGAAAACGCATGCGGGGTCGCCGCTTAGCCGTTGACGTAACCGTACCCACCCCACGGACACGGGCGAAATGGAGTTGGCCACTAGGCCTGTGAGATGACTCTCACCCCTGGGCGAGACGCTCGGCGAAGGCCTCGACGGCGGCATCGGTCGCGGTGAACGCAATGCGGACGTGGCGTGCACCGGCGGTGCCGTAGAAATCGCCGGGGGTGACCAAAATCCCTCGATCGGCGAACCAGCTCACGGTCTCCCAGCATGGCTGATCGCGCGTGGCCCAGAGGTACAGGCCTGCCTCGCCGTGATCGATGGTGAAGCCGTGGGCACGCAGGGAGTCAGCCAGTATCTGCCGGCGACCGCGGTAGCGGTCGCGCTGGGCCGCCACGTGAGCGTCGTCGGCGTAGGCCACCGCCGCCGCATGCTGCACGGGCGCCGGCACCATCAGGCCCAGGTGCTTGCGCACGACGAGGAGCTTGCGCAAAACCTCGTGATCACCGGCGGTGAAACCGAAGCGGTACCCGGCCAGGCTGGAGCGCTTGGAGAGTGAGTGCACCGCGAGAACGCCGGAGTGATCGTCACCGGAGACAGACGGATGCAGCACGGAGATCGGTTCGGCGTCCCAGCCCAGTTCGATGTAGCACTCATCGCTGACGAGCAGTGCACCAGTTGCACGGGCGTAGGCCACGAGCTCGCGCAGTCGCTCGGCCGAGAGCACCTCGCCGGTCGGGTTCGACGGCGAATTGATCCAGATCAGATCGGCGCGATCTGCGGTCTCGGGTGAATCGGTCGCGGTGATGCGAGCACCGGCGAGAGCGGCGCCGACGGCGTACGTCGGGTAAGCAACGGTCGGGATGATGACGTGCGAATCGGGACCGAGGCCGAGAAGGGTCGGCAGCAGCGCGATGAATTCCTTGGAGCCGATGGTCGGCAAGATCGCGTCGGTGCTGACAGTCGCACCGAGGGTGCGCTGCACCCAATCGGCGCATGAGCG
>JBIJBU010000113.1:0-5955 GCA_044345075.1 Candidatus Nanopelagicales bacterium
AACGACTCGTGCCTGAGTAAGCCGCGAAGACGACTGGCCGCACGACCGCGTCGGCGAGTGCTTCGCGGTAGCCATAGGTGTAGTCGGCCATCGACATGATCTCGTCAGACGACGGCGATGAGTACTGCACGAAAGGAATGCGTTCTTCGGGCTTGGTGCGAAACGGAGTGCCTGTCAGGCAAAGACGCCGCTGCGCCTCGCTGAACGCGTTCTGCACGGCGTCGCCCCACGACAGGCTGTCGCCGGCGTGGTGGATCTCGTCGAGGATCACCAGCGTTCGCTTCGCGGTTGCACGTGCGCGATGCAGCATCGGGTGAGACGCAACCTGCGCGTAGGTCGTGATGTAACCACTCGTATCACCGCGTACCGGGCCGTCGGCATTGGCAAGCTTCGGGTCGAGAACGAGCGACACCGCGCTTGCCGCATCAGCCCACTGTGTGCGCAGGTGATCCGTGGGCACCACGACAATGACGCGATCAATTGCGCGCTTACTCATCAAATGAACTGCGAGAGTGAGTGCGAATGTCGTCTTGCCTGCTCCCGGAGTTGCCGTGACCAGGTAATCCTTCGGGTTCGCCTCGATGTACTGGGCGAGCGCTTCCCGCTGCCATCGGCGCAGGGGTGATTTCCGGTTAGACATTGCCGCGTGAGTCTATTGGCGCGACGTTACGTCGAAGGGACCTGACCGAATGCGTGTCGCCTCACCCAGGCGTGCATGGCGATAGCCGCGGCTGCCCCAGCATTGATCGAGCGCGTGGAGCCGTACTGAGCGATGGAGAGAACGGCCGTGACCTCGGCCCTTGCCTCATCGGTGAGCCCCTCCCCTTCCTGACCGAACAGCAGCATCGAGTTGGCAGGCAGGTCGAATGTCTCAATTGGCACGCAACCAGGCAGGTTGTCGATACCGATCAGAACAACGTGATTTGCGCGGCACCAAGCGGCGAGCTCCGTTGCATTCTCGTGGTGATGCACGTGTTGATATCTATCGGTGACCATTGCCCCGCGACGATTCCATCGCTTGCGCCCGACAATGTGCACTTCCTTGGCCAGGAAAGCATTCGCAGTACGCACGACAGAGCCGATGTTGAAATCGTGATTGAAGTTCTCGATGGCCACGTGGAACGGATGACGCCTCGAGTCGAGATCCTCGACGATTGCGTCGAGTCGCCAGTAACGGTATTCATCAACGACATTTCTACGGTCGCCGTTGCTCAGCAGCTCGGGATCAAGTCGATCATCGTTGGGCCAGGGAAGTGGATGCGGGCCTAGGCCGTTCAGCTCGAGCTCATCGTCGGCGCGGGGGTCGGGCTCATCCACACGCCGACGATAGCCTGGTAGGCGTGACCCCCGTACTTAGCGCTGTGACTGCCCTGGGCCCATCCTGGTTGAACCCCGAGACCATCCTTACCAACTTCGGCGACATCGCCTTCTGGGTCGTGCTGGGGATCATCTTCGCTGAGTGCGGACTCCTGATCGGTTTCTTCCTGCCTGGCGACTCGCTGCTTTTCGTCACCGGCCTCTTCATCGCCCAGGGCTTCATCTCGATGAACATCTGGCTTGGCGCAATCCTGCTGACGATCGCCGCAATTGTCGGCAACGGCGTGGGCTACTGGATCGGCAAGAAAGCCGGACCAGCGCTATTCCGAAAGCCCGATTCGAAGCTCTTCAAGCGCGAGTACGTGGAGAAGACCGGCCATTTCTTCGAGAAGTACGGTGCCCGCGCGATCGTCATGGCACGGTTCGTGCCGATCGTGCGCACGTTCATCACCGCCATGGCAGGCATGGGTGGCATGAACTTCCGACGCTTCATCACCTTCAGCGCCATAGGCGGCGTGATCTGGGCCGGAGGCGTCACGATCCTCGGCTACTTCCTCGGCAACATCCCATTCGTCGAGAAGAACATCGAGTTGATCCTGCTCCTCGTCGTTGTCATCAGCGTGATTCCGATCGTGATGGAGTGGATCAAGCACCGTCGCCAGCGCGCTTAGTCGACGCGGGCGCCGCTCGACTCCTCACCACTCATGGCTCGTGCCCAGCCACGGTGCTCGCGCTCGGCCCACTCTCGAGGCACGAAGCCCGTGCGCAGGCCCTGGCGCGCATAGGGGTCACGCATTGCCATGTAGACGTGGCCGACCACGACGACGGTGACGATCAACGCAAGCCAGTCATGCACGAAGGTGGCTCCGGTACGGATATCGACAGAAAACAGTCCGTTAAACCAGAGCATCGCTCCCGTCACGAGCATCACGATGATGGCGCCGAACTGGAATGCAGAGTTGAGCTTCTGGCCGGCATTGAACTTACCCACCTCGAGTTCTCGCCGCTGGCGATTGCCCGGGCGCAGCCACTGCCGGTCGACCTTCGTGAATCGGTTGAGCCTGCGAACATCAAGGCGGAAGGCGAGGAAGAAGAAGGCGATGATGATCGGTATCGGAAGCGCGAATCCCAGGATGACATGCGAGATCTTGAAGAAGTACCGATTACCCACGAGTGCGCTGATATCCGGGATGTAGAGGAATGCAGCAGTGACGATTAGCAGAGTGACGTCGAGCGCGATCAGTCGATGAGTCCATCGCTCGGCCCTGGAGAATCGGCGCAGCATGGCCTCAGACGACCGGAGCATCACTGCGCCCATTTGACTTGCCCACCCAAGCATCGATGTCATACCCACGGAGCTCCCAGTAACCGGGCTCGACGTCAGGTGTCGCCTCAATGCCATCAAGCCATTTGATCGACTTATAGGCATACATGGGCGCGACGAGCAGGCGGACCGGGCCACCGTGCTCCCGCGAGATGGGTGCGCCGTACATCGACGAGGCCACGAGAATATCGGGACGCATCCCCTGCTCCATCGTCAAGGACTCCGTGTAGACGCCATCAAAGGAAGTGAAGGCGAGGGCGGTGCCGTGTTCATCAAGACCGAATTCGGTGATGATGTCGCTGAGCAGGACGCCTGCCCACGGGACATCCTCAACTCGCCATCCGGTGACGCACTGGAAGTCCTTGGTCATCGACGTCTGCGGCATCGCGGCAAGATCGGCAAAGGTGAGCGTCGAGACTTTCGGGCCTGAGGTGATCTTCAGGCGGTAGTCGGCGATGCTCATCTCCGGATACCCATTGGTGACGGTGTAGATGCGGAACCCGCCGGTGGCCGGGATAACGCTCTGGAGCTGAGGAGCCACGGCTCCGACAGCACTCGAGGTCATGCTGGTCAACTGCTTTCCGAGGACGACACCGACAGCACCGACCCCAACCATGCCGAACACAATGCGCCGGCCGATCGGCTTGCCTTCGGCCGGAGTCAGGTCAACGTCTTCTGTTGTCATGACATCACCTCCGCTGCTCCCAGGTGTCGCACGAGGATCATGCGCACTCTCATAAGACTAAGCGGAGACCGAAAAAGCACCAGTTACCAAGAAAATCATGGGCAACGCTGTGCGTGAGGCCGAATTCTTCAGCCCACGTGACTACTCGAGGCCGAGATCAGCCAGCGAGTAGGCGGCCCGATACTCGAGTCCACGCTCCTCGACAGCCGCTCGAGCCCCGCGGTCCACGATGACGGCGCAGGCAATAGTGGTCGCGCCATCCTCCGCGAGCGCATCGACTGCGGTGAGTACGGAGGAACCAGTGGTCGAGGTGTCCTCGACTGCCAGCACGCGCTTGCCGGCCACCGAGGGGCCTTCGATGCGACGCTGCAGGCCATGTGCCTTCTCCGACTTACGCACGACGAAGGCATTGAGCTGCTCGCCATGGCGGGCGGCGTCATGCATCATCGCGGTCGCGACCGGGTCAGCACCGAGGGTGAGGCCGCCCACGGCATCGAAGTCGAGATCCGCGGTCAACTCGCGCATGACCTGACCAATAAGCGGCGCTGCAACGCTGTCGAGGGTCACGCGACGCAGGTCAACGTAGTAATCGGCCTCACGTCCGCTGGAGAGAATCACCTTGCCGCGCACCACGGCCTTCTCGATGATCTGGTCACGGAGCTGATTCCACGCGTCGCTGGGCATGCCCCAACCCTATGCTCAGCGCCGTGACGAACGTGATGGTGCTCGGCGATGCGCCAGGCCTTGACGACCTAGCGGCAACGAGGGTGCTGCCGCCGGCCGGCGAGGCTCCGTTGGCAGCTCGGGTCTGCGCCGAGATCACCCGGCTGGCCCCGACACCACCCTTAGTGATCGTGGCAGTGGGCGACCTCGCCACCTTGCTGCCGGCGGTCGCCCTGGCCCAGCGGGCTGCCCGCAGGCAGGTTCTCGCCTACGTGCTGATCGACCCTGATTACCCGCCTGTCAGCGAGGGCTGGCCCGATGCCCGGGTCTACGTACTGGCCTCGCCCGGAGTCGACCTTCGCACGGCCGAACTCCGAGGTTGGGAGACCGGCCCAGTCACGAGCATGCGCGACCTCATCTGGGAAATCTCCACCCAGCCATAGGGAACCAACGCGCCGATAGCCCAGTCAAAGCAATGATCACCGCCGGTGGTCAGGTACTTCCTGCCGCCTGCAGACGTAATCTGGAGATATGAAACGCCGACTCGTTGCTGCATTGGCTGGGTTCGGCGTGCTCGTCACCGGGTTCGCCTCCGCCTCGCCGAGCCAGGCCGCGACCCTTACCCCGCGCGTCATCAACGGCGCCCAGGGCTCGGCCGCTGACATGCCCTATCTGGTGGCCCTGGTCGACACTGCGCAGATGTCGCAGAGTGGTGGCTATCAGGCGCAATTCTGCGGCGGAGCGCTCGTGACTCCCACCAAGGTCGTGACGGCAGCGCACTGCGTAGTCGATCAGTCGACTCGGCAGATTTCCGCGGCCGCCGACATCCAGGTTCTGATTGGCCCCAGCCTCAAAAATCCGGCCATTGCACCGGTCCCAGTGACCTCGGTCGTCGTACATCCGAACTACGACATCGACTCGTCCGACAGCGATATTGCCGTGCTCACCTTGAGCGCACCGCTCGACGGGGTTCCGACGATCACGCCGCTGAGCCCCGCGGAGATGGCAACGTACGTGACCAGCGGTGGCGCGGTGCGTTCCGGCGGCTGGGGAAATACCACCACTCTTACTGGCGGTAAGGCATTCCCTGACTTCTTCCGCATCGCCAATCTGGTGATCTTCCCCGACACGATGTGCGGGGCCCGCGGAACATATGCCGTGAACGGCGTGAACTTCCAGGGTTTCAGCGCCGCTGAGGCTGATGCGAGCACCATGCTCTGCGCCGGCGCAGCCGACACTGCAGGTCGCGTGATTGATGCCTGCCAGGGTGACTCCGGAGGCCCATTGGTCTCCACTCTCGGCGGACCCGAGCGACTCGTCGGTGTCGTCAGTTGGGGAGACGATTGTGCGAGCAAGTATCCGGGCGTCTACACGCGAGTCTCAGCGATGTACGACTTCTTGCTGCGGGAAGGAGCCATCCAGATGGATCCCCCGCCAGCAGCTCCGGCGATTTCCGTGGGAACTCTCTCAGGCGCACTTCGCGTCACCTTCGCTGATCCTGCACCTACGTCGGCGATGACTGACTTCACTGCTCGCGCTCTTGATTCAGTGGGCAATGCGTACGAATGCTCTAGCGTTCCTCATCCGGACGGGCTCAATCCCCACTGCACTATCGCCGGTCTTGTTAACGGCACCGCGTACTCAATCACTGCCGTGGGCAGAAACATTGCCGGTAGCTCACCGGAATCTGCTCCCGTGAGCGCCACCCCTCAGCCTGTCCCCACATCAGGCGAAATCACCAAGGCCGTTCCGCAGAAGAATGGCGTCATCAACTTCATCGTGGCCAAGGGTAAGCGCGGTGGATTTGCCGTCACGCGCGACATCGTGCGATGCACTCCACTTGCCGGCGGCCCCGCACGTATCGGCACCGTAAAGAACCAGGTTGCGGTCGTGACCAACGTCAAACCCGTGCTCTACTCGTGCGTGCACCGCACGACGAACAAAGCGGGCTCGGCGGATTCCTCAC
>JBIJBU010000114.1:0-5948 GCA_044345075.1 Candidatus Nanopelagicales bacterium
CACCACCATCACCCCCGGGAAGTGAAGTAATGGCACATAAGAAGGGTGCGTCCAGCACCAGAAACGGTCGCGACTCCAACGCACAGCGCCTCGGCGTCAAGCGCTTCGGTGGCCAGACCGTCAACGCGGGCGAGATCATCGTGCGCCAGCGCGGTACTCACTTCCACCCGGGCAACAATGTTGGCCGCGGCAAGGACGACACCCTGTTCGCCCTGTCGGCCGGCGTCGTCGAGTTCGGCGTTGCACGCGGTCGTCGCGTCGTCAACATCCTCGCGGGCTAATCCACCGCGACACAGACACGACAGCGAGGCGGGCCCGTGGGGCCCGCCTTTCTGCTTTTCACCGTAAGTTCTGAGCAGCACCTGCAAAGGGAGTAACCAGTGACCAGCTTCGTCGACAACGTCGTCGTGCACGCGCACGCCGGCGATGGCGGGCATGGCTGCGCCTCGGTGCTCCGCGAGAAGTTCAAGCCCCTTGGTGGCCCTGACGGCGGCAATGGTGGACGCGGTGGCGATGTAGTGCTCGAGGTTGACCCGAACACCACCACCTTGCTCGATCTCCATCATCACCCGCACATGAAGGCCGGCAACGGCAAGCCCGGCGCAGGTAATCACCGCAGCGGTGCCGTCGCCGACGACGTCGTGATCCCCGTTCCCTCGGGCACCGTCGTGACGACCATGAATGGCGAGGTGCTTGCTGACCTCGTCGGCTCAGGCACGCGCTTTGTCATTGCTCGTGGCGGTCGTGGCGGCCTTGGCAACGCTGCTCTGTCATCTCCCAAGCACAAGGCTCCTGGCTTCGCACTTCTCGGCGAGCCCGGTGAGCATCGCGATGTGATGCTCGAACTCAAGACCGTGGCTGATGTCGCGCTTGTCGGCTTCCCGAGCGCGGGCAAGTCGAGCCTTATTGCTGCGATGTCCGCTGCTCGCCCGAAGATCGCTGACTATCCCTTCACCACGCTCGTCCCGAACCTTGGTGTCGTCACTGCGGGCGAGGTTGTCTACACGGTGGCTGATGTTCCCGGGCTCATCCCCGGTGCGAGTCAGGGCAAGGGGCTCGGCCTGGAGTTCCTCCGCCATGTCGAGCGTTGCTCAGTACTCGTGCACGTACTCGACTGTTCGACGATGGAGCCCGGCCGCGATCCGATCGACGATCTCGATGTCATCGAGGCTGAGCTTGCTGAATACGGCGGTCTGCAGGATCGCCCGCGCATCGTGGCGCTCAACAAGATCGACGTTCCCGATGCCCGTGTGCTCGCTGATCTCGTTCGTCCGGTGCTCGAGGAGCGCGGCTATCAGGTATTCGAGATTTCGGCAGCAACCCGTGAGGGGCTGCGTCCGCTCTCGTTCGCGATGGCTGAACTGGTGCTGAAGGCTCGCAAGGAAGCTATTGCGCTGGAAGCTCCGCGGGTGATCATCACTCCGAAGGCTGTCAACGACTCCGGTTTCCGCATCATCGCCGAGGAAGACGGCTATCGCATTCGCGGGGAGCGCCCCGAGCGCTGGGTGCGCCAGACCGACTTCAGCAATGACGAGGCCGTGGGCTACCTCGCCGATCGCCTGGCGCGCCTGGGTGTCGAAGATGCGTTGTGGAAGGCCGGAGCCAAGGCTGGCAGTACGGTGATGATCGGCGACGATGACAATGCCGTGGTCTTTGACTGGCAGCCGACCATTATCGCCGGCGACGGTGCTGGCGAAGTCAGCCCGCGTGGCACTGACGTACGACTCGACGCTCGGATAGACGGAGACTGACCGTGACTGACATTCGGAACACGATTGCCTCGGCGTCGCGTGTCGTCGTCAAGATTGGCTCCTCGTCGCTCACTCAGCCCGATGGCGGTCTCGATGCAGCCCGCATCGGCACACTTGTCGATCAGCTTGCTGCCCGAATCTCCCAAGGTCATCAAGTCGTGCTCGTCTCCAGTGGTGCAATCGCGACCGGCTTTCCGGCGCTCGGTCTCACGGCGCGGCCGAAGGATCTCGCCACCCAGCAGGCCTCAGCCAGTGTTGGCCAGGGCTTGCTCATCGCTGCTTACACGCAGGCTTTCGCCAAGCATGGTCTGACCGTTGGGCAGATCCTGCTGACTGCCGAGGATGTCACTCGTCGCGCGCACTACAAGAACGCGCAGCAGACCTTCACTCGCTTGCTCGAACTCGGTGCTGTTCCCATCGTCAATGAGAACGACACCGTGGCAACCGACGAGATCCGACTCGGCGATAACGATCGGCTCGCCGCACTCGTCGCGCACGTGGTTCAAGCCGATGCGCTCGTGCTGCTCTCCGATGTCGATGGACTCTACGACGGTCCGCCGAGCCAGGCCGGCGCTCAGATGATCTCCGAGGTGCGCACATCCGAAGATCTCGATGGCATCGCACTCGGCGGCGCAGGCAGCGCCGGAGTCGGCAGCGGTGGCATGGCGACCAAGGTCGAGGCCGCACGTATTGCCACGGGCGCCGGCATCTGCGTGCTGCTTACCTCCGCAGCTAACTCTGGTGCGGCACTGGCTGATGCGTCAGTCGGCACGGTCTTTCATCCCACCGCAGAGCGAGTCTCGACCCGGTTGCTCTGGCTGGCGCATGCCACGACTCCGGCCGGCCAGCTCGTGCTCGACGACGGGGCTGCCGATGCTGTCCTGCACCGGGGGACATCCTTGCTGCCGGCCGGCGTGACCGAGATTCGCGGTGACTTCTCCGCCGGAGATCCGGTCGACCTCCTTGACCAAAAGGGTCACGTGATCGCCCGCGGTCTGGTGAACTTCGACTCGGATGAACTGCCCGAACTACTCGGGCGATCCACCCGAGATCTGGCAAGGGAGCTAGGGCCGCAGTACGAGAGGGAGATCGTCCACCGCGACGACCTCGTCATCCTCTCCTGAGACGGAAGGGGCAAGCATGAACGTTCATGCACTGCCGCTGCCTGTCGAACCGGAGCCCGTCATGTGGCACATCACCCTGACTGTGGCCGGTGATCGAGTGTCGTCTGACTCCATCAAGACGGCCCTGGAGCGACTCAGTGAGCAGCACCCGTTTCTCCTGGCCGGGCGGTTCGCGAACGACCGCGCCGAGGTGAGGTACTGGGATCAGGCCGACGACGCCGAGACGGCCGTGAGCTTGGCGCTGCATCTATGGAATGAGCACGTGGCATCGGCGGGTCTGCCTACCTGGGAGGTCGTGGGTGTCGAGGTCATCGATCGCGCAACCTTCCACCGGCGTGGCCATTGGGTGGCCGAACGCCCCAGTCTGATGGCCGCGGGGCGAGTGGTGCCGTTCTAGTCGTCTAGCCTTGGGCCATGACCTCTCAGAGCACCCTGAACGAGCGCGACGCCGTGCACGAGGTGGCCCGCCGTGGCCGCGTAGCCGCCGCTGATCTACGCCAGCTCACTCGCAATGAGAAGGATGCGGCTCTGCGCGCTTTGGCCGATGCACTCGTGACGCGCACTCCCGAGATCGTTGCAGCCAACGCCATCGACGTCGAGCGAGCGCAGGGCAACGGAACCTCCGCAGCGATCATCGATCGCCTGACCCTGACCGCACCGCGCATCTCTGACATTGCCCAGGCGCTGCGTGATGTTGCCGCGCTGCCTGACCCGGTCGGCGAGGTGATCCGCGGTTACACGCTGCCCAATGGCCTGCAGATCCGCCAGATCCGCGTGCCGATGGGTGTGGTCGGCATGATCTACGAAGCCCGCCCCAATGTCACTGTCGACGCGGCCGGGCTCTGCCTCAAGAGTGGCAACGCCGCGCTACTTCGCGGATCCTCATCTGCGGCCGCGAGCAATGCGATTCTTGTCGATGTCATGCGCGATGCCCTCGTTGTGGCGGGTCTGCCCGCCGATGCGATCCAACTGGTGCCGGGGGAAACCCACGAGTCAGTCACGCACTTGATGACCGCTCGTGGCCTCGTTGATGTGCTAATCCCGCGAGGCGGCGCATCCTTAATTGCCAATGTTGTCGAGAACTCCACGGTTCCGGTGATCGAGACCGGTGTCGGCAACTGTCATGTGTACGTCGACAAAGATGCCGATGTCGACAAGGCGATCGCGATCCTGCTCAATTCGAAGGCGCAACGAGTCAGCGTCTGCAATGCGGCAGAAACTGTGTTGGTTCACCGCGAGATCGCTGATGCATTCCTGCCGCGAGCGCTCGAGGCGCTCAAGGATGCAGGCGTCACCGTGCATGCTGATGATCGATTCGCCCTCCATGCCACCGGCACCGGAATCGCGGTCGAGGCGGTGACCGACGACGACTGGGCGGCTGAGTATTACTCACTCGATATCGCTGCCGGCATTGTTGACTCGATCGACGAGGCCATAGCGCATATTCGTCGCTGGTCGAGCGGCCACACCGAGGCGATCGTGACCGACAGCCAGTCGGCCGCCCAACGGTTCATCGCCGGTGTCGACAGCGCGGCGGTGATGGTCAACGCCTCCACGCGGTTCACCGACGGTGGCGAGTTCGGCTTCGGTGCCGAGATCGGCATCTCCACCCAGAAGCTGCATGCGCGGGGGCCGATGGGCCTCACCGAGCTCACCACGACCACTTTCGTGGTCACAGGTGACGGTCACGTCCGCGGCTGAGGCCACCGACTAGAGTCTTCTTAGAACCCGTGAAAGGAACGCCATGTCGCTGATCTCCGCCGCAGTCCGCCTCTCCGAAGAGGCCCCGGTTGAGCACTCCGGACTTCCCCCGTGGGTCTTTGGAGTCTTCGGTTTCGGCGTCCTGGTTGCGCTCTTGATCGTCACCGTGATGCTGAAGGTTGAGCGCTAAACCTGCCCTCCCTCGTCGACGTCATGTGCGTCGGCCTGACTCCCAAGGTGGATCATGACCGCTCACCGCGTGGGCATCATGGGTGGCACTTTCGATCCGGTGCACTACGGCCATCTCATCGTCGCGAATGAAGTAGCACAACTGCTCGATCTCGAGTCCGTGATCTTTTCCCCTGCGGCGCGGCCATGGCACAAGGCCGCCGATCATCTGGCGCCGCCGCAGGATCGACTGGAGATGCTCTCCCTAGCACTTGAAGCCGCGCCAGATTTCGTCGTATCAACCGTCGATCTCGATCGAGGTGGTGACACTTACACCATCGACACTCTCGAGGATCTTGATGCTCAATTCGAGGCCATGTATCCCGGCGAGAGCGTGGACTGGTTTTTCATCACAGGCGCGGACGCCCTGGCGAGTCTTCACGGCTGGAAGGCGCCGACTGAACTCTTGCAGCGTGCGACATTCGTCGGGGTGAGCCGAACCGGCCATGAGCTCGAGCTACCGGCGATCGCAGGAGCTGATCGAATAATTCTTGTCGAGATCGACGAGATAGACATCTCCTCATCGGGCATTCGTGATCGCCTTGCGTTGGGAGAGACGATCGACGGGCTCGTGCCCGACGTGGTGGCTGACTACATTCGAGAGCATGGGCTGTACCAGGGCCCTCGCGCATGAGTCAATCTCGCGGGCGCCGTAGGGGCGCCATCGCTCTTGTCATTGCGGTGGTGGTTGCGGTCTCTGCGGGCATTGGCGTACTGCTCACCAACTCGACCGAGGACGAACCAACGCCTGTCCCACAGCCATCGCCGACCGCCACAGTCCTCCCTGAGAATCCCGGCACTGTCCTGCTCCAGCTCAAGGATGACGAGGGCAAGGCCGTGGTGAACTTGCTGCTGGGTGGTGAGCCAGCGGAGCATGCAGGTTCGAGTCTTTCCCTGCCACCTGGCCTGCTCATTCCGACACCTGATCTGCTGCCCTTGCAGACCACGCCGGGCAGCGCAGACACACTCGCGGCCAAGAACGGGGTCTCGACCCTCCTGCTTGTGCGAATAGATGCGACCTTGACCCTTGACCGCCTTGCCCTGGCCGGGCTCGTGGAATCCGTCAAAGGCATCTCCGTCGACTTGGGTTTGGGGTCCGTCACCCTCGATGGGGTCACTGCGGCCGACTACGCCACGCAGCTCC
>JBIJBU010000115.1:0-5890 GCA_044345075.1 Candidatus Nanopelagicales bacterium
CCGATCACGACGCGGGCAGCATCGCGAATCGCACGGCCGAACCGGCGGGTATTGCGCAGCACGATGACCTCGGCCGGCGAGCCATCGGCATGGGTGAAGGTCTGCGGGAACTCGAGGATGCCGCGCAGTTCTGCGCCGCGGAAGCCATAGATCGCCTGATCGGGGTCGCCCACGGCAACAACAGCGGTACCCGGGCCCGCGAGTGCTGCAAGGAAGCGCACCTGCGCCGGGTCTGTGTCCTGATACTCATCGACATAGATCGCGCGATACCGCGCGTGATACTTCGCGGCGATCGAATCGATGACGAGTCGATCGGTGGCGAGCTCCAGCAACTCGCTGTAGGTCATCACCTCTTCGAAGTCGGCGACGTCTTGTTCCTGACGGGCCAAGTGGCCGATCGCACTCCACGCCGGAATACCTGAGCTCGCTGCGATCTCGCGAAGGCGATCGGGGGTAATGCCCTGGCCTGCCGCACGGGCCAGCACGGCACGCACCTCATTCGCAAAGCCAAGGGTGGAAAGCGCAGCGGCGAGATCATCGGGCCACTCAATGACGCCGTCCTCGACCGAACCGAGCAGCAACTCTCGAATGCGGACGTCTTCCTCGGCTCCCGACATCAGCCGCGGTGAGAGCAGGTAATCGTCAGCGGTCTCGCGGATAACGCCGTAGGCGAAGGAATGGAAGGTGGCCACGGTTGGCACAAGCCCGCCGCCGATACGGGCGACTAGACGATCGCGGAGTTCACCGGCCGCGCGCTTGCCGAAGGTGAGGACCAACATCTCGGACGGCGCGAGGGGCTTCTCGGAGTCACGGAGACGAGCGGCCACGGCCTCGACGATCGTGGTGGTCTTGCCGGTGCCCGGGCCGGCGAGCACGAGGAGGGGGCCATCGCGATGGGCGACGACCTGAGCCTGCTCGGCGTCGAGGACAGCCGGAGCCGACGGCGGGATCGGGCTGAGATCAAGGAGGAAGCGGCTCGAGGGGGTGGCCTGCCCCGAAACAGCCCCCTTGGATGCGCCCATGGTGCATTGGTACCACGCTCGTCTGACACGATCTACTGGTGACGGTCGACCCGAGTGATGCCACCCAGGTCATTGAGGATGGCGTGGTGGAGCCGCGCCTGCGGCGTCCGCTCGATCTCGTCCGTTTCGTCATCGCCCTGGCCATCGCCGCCGTCACCCTCCTGATCGCCTATTTCGCGACCAGTACGACCGCCGGCCTGGACTCCGACATCGCCTCAGGCGTTCAGAATCTGCCCGGCCCGCTCGTTCTCGTGCTCAATGTCATCGGCGGCATCGGGACCCTCGGCCTTCCTATTGCCGCGGCTGTGGCACTCATCCTGCGCAAGCGCCTGCGCCAGCTCTTCGACGCCCTCGTCGCCATGCTCGTCACCGTCGTCGTGCTCACCGCGACTTCTTCACTGATCTCCGCCTACGGCAGCGACCAGTTGATGGCCGCGCTCGCCGGCTCCCCTAGCCCCAACAGCGTCTCGACCGCGCCGATCCTCGGTGGCCTCATCGCCTTCGTCACCGTCAGCCGACTGATGACCAGGCGCCCCTGGAATGTGCTGAGCATCGCGGTGATCGGCTCGGTCATCGCCGTCACGGTGATCAGTTCGTCCATCGCACTCGCCGGCATCGGCTTCTCCCTGGCGATCGGCTGGGCTCTCGGCCTGCTGACTCGCTATGTCGTCGGCACGCCGACCACGCGGCCCAACGGTTACGAGATCGCCGCCACCCTTGATCACAACGGCTACCCGCTCACGACGCTGCGCGCGGTCACGACAACAAAGCTGGGACGCCGCTACATCGCGACAACGCGCAGCGGCGGCCTACTGCGCGTCACCGTGCTCGATCGCGATCTCGAAGGTGCCGGCCTGATCAGCTGGCTCTGGACAGCAGCACGCCTGCGCAATGAGCCCGGTGCAGGCACCTTTAACCTGCGTCGCTCACTCGACCATGCCGCGTTGATGGCGTACGCGGGCCAAGCAGCCGGCGTGGCCGCCCCGAGGCTTCTCGTCACCGCCGAGATCGGACCCGACTCGGTACTGCTTGCCTACGAGCAGATCATGGGAACGACCTTCGACCAGATCGCCGATCTCAGTGACGCTGATCTCGAAGCGGCCTGGCGCGCGATTCGCACTATGCACGAGCACGATCTCAGCCATCGAGGTCTGCACGCCAGCAATTTGGTGCGCGATCTCGAGAGCAACGTATGGCTCGTCGGCAACAATGGCGGCAGCATCGCGGCTGGCGATGTCGCCAAGCGCATTGACCTCGCCGAGCTCCTCGTCACGTTGGCCCTGCTGACCGACGTCGAGCGCGCCGTCAGCACCGGTCGCACTGTTCTCGGAAATGCGGGACTGTCTCGGGCACTGCCAGTACTGCAGAAGGTTGCGCTCTCCTCTGCAACTCGCAAGGTCCTGCGCAAGCAGCGAAAGCTGCTCGTGAACCTTCGCGACGCACTTGTCGAGATGCGCCCCGATGCCGATGTCGAGCAGATCCAGCTGCAGCGCATCAAGCCGCGCACGCTGATCATGATCATCGTCGGTTCGATCGCCGGCTACGTGCTGCTCTCCCAGCTGGCTTCAGTTGATCTCGCAACACTGCTCACCTCAGCTAACTGGTGGTGGATGGGCGCGGCACTTGCCTTGAGCCTGATCACCTACATCGCTGCTGCGTGGTCGCTCTCCGGCTTCGTGCCCGAGCAACTCAAGCTGCGTCGCACTGTCGCCGCGCAGGTGGCCGGTGACTTCGCCACCCTCGTATCGCCACCGACCCTCGGTGCCGTGGCCATCAACCTGCGCTTCCTGCAGAAGGCCGGCCTGCATCCGGCTCTGGCCGCCGCGAGCGTCGGCGTCTCGCAGGTCATGGCCTTCGTGTTTCACATCCTGCTGCTGTTCGCCTTCGGCATCGCGGCCGGTACGCAGCGTGACTTCACGTTCAATCCCCCGCGGATCCTCGTCATCGCCGTTGTTGCCGTCGCGATCATCATCATGGGGCTTTTCGCCGTCCCGTGGGTGCGTCAGACCATCCGCAAGCGCCTGGGCCCGACTCTCAAGGAAGTCGGCCCTCGACTAGTCACTGTTGCGCAGCGACCCCTCAAGCTGCTCGAGGGCATCGGCGGCATCATCTTGCTGAACCTTGCCTATATCGGCGTGCTCGCTGCATGCGTCTACGCCTTCGGCGGCGAGCTCAACATCGCAGTGATCGCCGTGGTCTACCTCGCGGGCGCAACGATCGGTCAGGCGGCACCGACCCCCGGTGGCCTGGGCGCCGTCGAGGCAGCGCTCTCCGCAGGCCTCACCGCTGCAGGCCTCGATGGCGGCACCGCAGTCTCCGCAGTGCTCGCCTACCGCCTTGTCACCTTCTGGCTGCCCACTATCCCGGGCTACTGGTGCTTCACCTGGCTGACCAAGAAGGGCGCTCTCTAACGCTCCTCGCACGCGAGAAACTCGCCTGGGCAATAATGGCGACATGAAGAGCATGCGCATTCGACTGACGTTCCCGCCCGGCCCTGCCACCGAGCCGGTGATCTACCAGATCGTCAAGCAGTTCGATGTCGTGCCGAATATCCGACGTGCCTCGATCCAGGAGCACACCGGCTGGATGGTGCTCGATCTCGCGGGCGAGCAGGCTCAGCTCGATGCCGCCCTCGAGTACATGACTGGCCTTGGTGTTGACGTCTCTGATCCCGACGGCGACATAGTCGTGGGCTAGCGAGACTCGGGTCCAACAGGTTTACTTCTCAACAGGCACAGCGAAGATCCCCACTGTCTTCCGGAAGACCCCACCTGCTCGATCGGCACAGGTGAACAGCGCAAGACGGTGGGGTCCGCCCTGGTTGAACCACGATTCCGGATATCGCCCGCGCGGGGTGAGCACCTTGTTTGCTACTTCGTACACCTGACCTTCGCCGGGTGAATTGAAGTCATAGACAGTAAAGGTGGCTCCCACGGGAAGCTTCAACAGCGGATTCAAGCTTCCCGGGCAATGTGCACCGTAGGCCACGTGCCAAGCGATCACTGTGGTGCCGAGATCCGCATTCAAAGGCGCGTGCGCATCAGAGACGCCGGCGACCTTGCTTGTCTTGGGTGGTTCGATGACACCGGAACGTGGAAACCGCATTCTCACAAGCGGCACCTCAACGCTGCCCACCTTGATCAAGCCAATGACCTGTCCGCCGACCGAGGCCGGCGGACAGGTCTTGGCATGAGCTGGTGGTGGCGCCATCAACGCGACAGCACTCACCAGAGCGAGACTTACGAGGGCACTACCAATCCTCGAGAATCGCTCAGCCAAGCCTTGGCGTCTAGATGACACCACTCACGATGTCCTTCGGTACCGCTTTGGCTGCAACCGTCAGCGTTGAGTACGCCCATTGGCCGTTGACATCTTGGATGCGGTAGCGAATCGTGCTGCGCCCGATGAAGCCCTTGCTGGGGCGGAACCGAGCCTTGTTTCCGGTGAGGATCCAGGTTCCCTTACCCGGAACGATGATCTTGTTCGTCCAGGAATCAGTTCGCTGCGGCGCGATCCAGACTCCACCGGGCTTGAAGCGCGAACCCGGGGAGGCCTTTGAGAGGTCGCTCGGCGAGAAGGTGACCACATCAGTCGACGAGGGCGTGATGATCTGCAGATCCGGCTTCGCCGAAGGGCTCACCGGCACGATCACCGGCTCTGCCTTGTCTGGTGATGAGGGAACGACAACCGGAGTCCAGATCGCGTACAGCGTCGTATCAGCGATTAGCTGCAACGGACCATTCGGACCGATCGCAATGCCATTCCCGTTGGGCGAGTTATTCCAGCCCTGGAAGGTGTAACCCGGGCGAGAGCAGGTAGCCCCACTGTTGGCGTAGACCCATGCGGTCACAGCGGCTCTCTGGTTCGGAGCCGAGCAGGTGCCACCGTTACCGATGTAGTTGAGGTTCACGATGTCAGCCGGAGCCGGCGAGGGATTCGGCGCCGGGCTTGAGTTGGGGGTCCACTGCGCTGTGCAGATGACGTTTGCTGCTGGCATCGTCACAGTCGCGCTGCCGGCCTTCGCTCCGATTGACTGATCACAGTTCCAGCCCGCAAACGTGTAGCCGGTCTTCGACAGAGTCGAACCTGAATCCAGAGTGGGAGTGTTCCCGATGTTCAGGTTTGGGACCGTTGACGGAACCGTTCCCGAGCCTCCCCCCGCGTCATACGAAAGCTGATAAGGGTTAGCGGTCCTAATGGCCGTGCAGCGAACGTCTGTTCCCGAGGCGGAACCACTGGTCGGCATCGTTAGAGTCTCTCCCGCCGCCTTTGTCCCGATCGATTGATCGCAGTTCCATCCCCCAAAGGAATACCCCGCCTTCGAGAATCCGTCGTCCGTAGCAACCGTCCGTGTACTCCCCATAAGGAGTGTCGATCTCGAAGCAGGGACCGTTCCTGTGCCGCCATTAATGTCGTACGAAAGCACAGTGCCACCGTAGGCGGTGATGGAATCGCCGGCCATGGCATGGCCTTCCGTCGGGTTCGAACTGCCAGTCGGAATATAGGCGTGTCTCACGACGTGAAAGGACTGGGTATAGACCGGTGGTGTGACAACAATCGTCACATTGGTTGATGTCTCGCCTACCTCCAACTCATCTGCGTAAGTGCAGGTGACGGAGTTGACAGTGTTTCCCGCGCTTACTGGTGGATACGGTGGTCCGTATCCAACGCCATTCGCCGGTTCAAAGAGACTCCATGCGGAACCTGGGCCGGGCTCTACGCCGATCTGAATTGGTCCACAAGTCCAGTTCAAACCCGGCGTTGCCGAATTGATCGTCCACGTCGCGGGGAACTCGAACGTCGCCATCGTGGGTCCCTGGGTAGTTTGCGTCGGCGCGTCTCCATTTGTCTCCCCTGTGTTTCCCACG
>JBIJBU010000022.1:0-19457 GCA_044345075.1 Candidatus Nanopelagicales bacterium
TCGACCGCAGCGATCGCGTCGACTTCAAGCGCTTCTACCTCGGTCGAGCACGTCGATTGCTGCCAGCACTGCTCTTGATGCTCATCGTCGTCGGAGCTGTCGTCGCGATCTGGTATCGAGATGCGGCCTACCAATTCGCACGTGACTCCCTCGCCTCGGCGTTCTACGTGAACAACTGGTGGTACATCGCGACTGACCTGTCGTATTTCGAGGAAATCGGCCGTCCGCCGCTCCTGACCCATCTGTGGAGTCTCGCGGTCGAGGAGCAGTTCTACCTGATCTGGCCATTCCTCGCCTTCCTCGTCTACCGGCGCTTTCACCGCCGAGGAGTCGGGATCTTCGCGCTAGCGCTCGCCCTCGCATCGACTGCATGGATGATCACGATGTCCGTGTCGCAGGGATTCCCCGACTTCACAGATCCCAGCAGGGCTTACTTCGGTACCGACTCACACGCAATGGGGTTGCTCATCGGTGCAGCCCTGGCCACGTTCTGGCGACCGGGTCGAGTCAGCCCGATCGTCACTCCTAGCGCCCGCTGGCTTATCTCCGGCCTGGGTGTTGCTTCCTTGATCACCGTGATCGGATTTCTCGTCTTTGTCGGCGAATACACACCATGGATGTATCGCGGCGGCTTCCTCGTACTCGCGGTCATTGTCGCACTGCTCATTGCCGCGGCGAGTCACCCTGCTTCGCCTCTCGGTCGCATCATGGGCACGCAACCGTGGCGCTATCTCGGTCAGCGGTCTTATGGCCTTTACCTGTGGCACTGGCCGATTTTCATGCTCACCCGACCCGTGCTGGACATCGCCCTCGACGGTCTCTGGCTACTGGTACTTCGACTGGCCCTCACCGTGGGCATCGCAGAACTCAGCTTCCGCTACCTCGAGATGCCGATCAGGCGCGGAGCGATCGCACGATGGTGGCGCAGCGCCAAGGCCGCGGGAGGAAGTGCCCTGACTAGGGCACGCGCTATCGCCATCGCCGCGATCTCCGTCCTCGCCGCGGCTGTCTGCATTCTCGGCGTGTCACTCGCACAGGCTCAAGAGCCCACGCTCGCGGCAGACGTGGCAGCAGCCATCGGAACCGAGACCGAGGTGACCATCGACTCGCCCCAGAGCTCACCTGCACCGTCGGGCTCCGCTTCGCCTGAAGCACCTGCTGCGACACAAGCTGGCACTGCGACCGGCATCGGTGACTCGGTCATGCTCGGAGCCCGCGAGACCTTGCGCAGTGCCATCCCCGGTATTCGCATTGACGCGGCAGTAGCGCGTTACCCCGGTGCCTTCCTCGGACGCATCAAGAAACTTCGCGCGATGAATCTCCTCGCCGACACGGTTGTGCTGCACCCGGGCACGAACGGCGTGATCCCGGAATCGATGATGCGCGAGATGCTCGACTTATTGAGCGATCGCGAGCGCGTGGTCGTGGTAAATGACAATGTTCCGCGATCATGGACTGTAGAGAACAACAACGTGGTCTCCAAGGTCGTGCCCAACTACCCCAATGCGGTCATCGCCGACTGGAAAGCCGAGTCGAAAGCACATCCGGAGTACTTCGTCTCCGATGGGATCCATCTCTCGGGAGCCGGCAGCCGCGCCTATGCAAACCTGATCAAGAAGGCAGCAGACCTGAAACCGACGACGCCTTCGCCTAGCACCTCCACTCAGTAGCGCGGCGCACCTGAGGACCGCATCGTGCGCGGACCCCGGTTGTTGCGTGCCGTCCAGCACGGCTTGTGCCAATGACGGCGGTGCTCGAGCCCAATCGGGTCATCAGCTGACCACGCCACCACGTGCGGAGTGCCCACCTGCACTACGTGATCGCAGCCGGGGCAGCGATAGTCCTTGTCGGAGCCAGCCCCGGTGACCTGCCGGACGTACCAATCACCATCGGGATGACTCTCGCGCCGCTGACCGCCCAGCGGATTCAGCGGTCGCTCATCATCGCGCTCATCGTTGATGCGGCGATTCTTGCGCCCCACGACTAGCTCTCGTAGACGCGGAAACCTCGACCGGACTTATGACCGAGGTAGCCAGCTGTCACGAGGTGCTCCAAGCGCGGGGCTGGCGCGAAGCCAGGCTCGCGGAATTCCAGGTAAAGCGTGCGCTGGATCTCCAGTGCCACATCGAGACCAACAGTGTCGAGCAGTTCAAAGGGGCCCATCGGCAGGCCACAACCACGCTTCATGGCCAGGTCGATGTCATCGGTGGACGAGTAGTTGGCTTCGACCATTCGAATGGCGTCATTCAGATATGGGAACAGCAGGGCATTAACGATGAAACCTGCACGATCACCGCATACGACCGGGTGCTTACCGAGCTCTTCGACAAACAAACGCGAGCTTTCGAGCGTTTGCACTCTCGTGGCAACTGTCGTGATGATCTCCACGAGCCTCATTACGGGTGCCGGATTGAAGAAGTGAATGCCGATCACATCGCTGGGCCGCGTGGTAGCCGCCGCGAGGTCGACTACAGGGAGGCTTGATGTAGTCGTGGCCAGGATCGCACCCGCACGACAGACCGTGTCGAGCTCTCGGAAGAGCGCCAACTTCGGCTCAATCTCCTCGACAATGCACTCGATGACGAGATCACAGCCCCCTAGCGCGCTGAGCTGGGTGCTGATGGTGATGCGAGCGAGCGCAGCATCGCGGTCAGCGGCATCGAGTTTGCCTTTATCGACGGCCTTCGCCGTGCTGTTTTCGATCTTTGATCGCGCACGCTTCACGCTCGTGTCGCTTCGTCCGACGAGAACAACGTCCTTGCCAGCCTTCGCAATGACTTCGGCTATACCGGAAGCCATTGTCCCGGTTCCCACGACGCCAACAGAAGCTACGGATCGACCTGCTGCGACTGCGGTTGACTCAACCGGAGTCAAAGAGTCGGGGATCACCACCGGTGAGTTGGGCGCCTCATAGGTGTAGAACCCACGGCCACTCTTGCGACCTCGCAGCCCCGCCGTGACCATCTGCTTGAGAATCGGCGACGGTGCGTGAAGCCGATCACGCCCCTGCTTGTACATGGTGTCGAGAATTTCGTACGAGGTATCAAGGCCGATGAGATCGACGAGTGCGAGCGGGCCCATGGGGTATCCGCAACCAAGGCGCATCGCATCGTCAATGTCCTCGCGCGAGGCGTACTTCTGCTCGAACATCGACACTGCATGATTCAAGTAGCCGAAGAGGAGAGCATTCGCGATGAATCCAGCCTTGTCTCCGATGACGACAGGCTTCTTACCGAGGGACTCAGCGAATGCGACCACGGAGTCGATCGCTGAATCGTCGGAGATCACGGTGCGCACCACCTCGACGAATGCCTGGACCGGAGCAGGGTTGAAGAAGTGCAACCCCACCACCTGAGCGGGACGCTTAGTCGCGACCGAGATATCCGTGACCGATAACGACGAGGTGTTGGAGGCCAGAATCGTGTGAGCAGGAGTGATCTCATCAAGCTTGCCGAAGAGTTCGCGCTTGAGCTCGAGTCGCTCTGGGATCGCCTCAATCACGAGATCAGCCGTTGATAGATCGCCCAGATTAGTCGTGAAGCTGATGCGGCCGAGCAGGGCGTCGCGATCCGTATCGGTGATCTTCCCTCTCGCTAGAGCGCGAGACGTGGATCCCTCCACGTTCGCCCGGGCGCCTGCCAGGGACAGGTCTGACATCTCAATAGCGATGACGCGGTAGCCGCTTCGAGAAATCACCTCTGCGATTCCAGCACCCATGGTGCCCAGCCCAATGACTCCTACAGTCTTGATCTCATGCGTCATGAGGTCATCCTTTCATTTAGCTAGAAGAGCCGCAGGCCGGGATCATCAGTGCCCTTGAGGGCGTCATAGTCGAGCACTACGCATCGGATTCCGCGATCCTCAGCCAGGGTGCGTGCCTGAGGCTTGATTTCCTGAGCGGCGAAGATGCCGCTCACTGGGGTAAGGATCGGGTCCCGATTGAGTAACTCGAGATACCGCGTCAATTGCTCAACCCCGTCGATCTCGCCACGACGCTTGATCTCGACTGCCACAGTTGCCCCCTTGGCGTCCTTGCACAGTAGGTCAACTGGACCGATGGCGGTCGGAAACTCCCGTCTCACCAAACTCCAGTCCTCGCCCAGAACCGTCACATGAGTAGCGAGTAACTGCTGAAGATGCGCCTCGACTCCGTCCTTGATGAGGCCAGGATCCTGCCCGAGCTCATGCACGGTCTCGCCGAGGGTCTCATGAACGTGAATAACGAGCTGCTCCCCCGCCTTGTTCTCCACTGTCCAGACTTCGGCAACATCGTCAGGGGTGTCCTCAACCACGATGCGCGTGGTGCAGGGCGGGCTCATCCAGTTCAGCGGCTTGTACGAGCCTCCATCGGAATGAATCAGGACCGAACCATCCGCCTTCATCATGATCACCCGGGTAGCCTCAGGCAGGTGCGCGGTCAGTCGGCCCACGTAATTGACCGTGCATCGGGCAATGACAATGCGCATGTGATGGGCCTACGACTCGAACTCAGCCCGCGTGTGCGGCAGATGAGTCGAGGATGACCTGCAAGACCTTGCGCATGATCACTGTCGCGTCGTAGTCCTTCGGAGTGAAGATTGCAGCAACGCCCTTCGATTTCAGCCAGGCCGCATCAGCTTCGGGAATGATGCCGCCGACCACGACGGGGATATCGACGACACCCGCTGCGGCAAGCCCCTCCAGCACATCAGGAACCAGTGCCCGATGTGAGCCCGACAGGATCGAGAGTCCGATGACATCGACATCCTCGGCGATCGCCGCAGCAACGATCTGCTCGGGAGTGAGGCGGATGCCCTGGTAGATGACCTCGAAACCCGCATCGCGAGCTCGCACGGCAATCTGCTCGGCTCCATTGGAGTGACCATCAAGGCCAGGCTTGCCCACGAGGAATCGCAGGGGCGCTCCCTTGGCAGAAGCGGCCGCCTGCACCTCGGCACGCACCTCAGCCAGAGCTTCGGAACTCGGCGGAGACGTGAGGGCGGCAGAAATTCCCGTGGGTGCGCGGTACTCGCCGAACACCTGACGAAGGGTCCCGGCCCATTCACCTGTGGTTACTCCTGCCCGTGCGCAGGCGAGCGTGGCCTCCATCAGGTTGACTTCGGTGGCAGCCTCCGCCGCGAGCCGGGCCAGGGATTCATCCACCGCCGACTGATCGCGCTCGGCCCGCCAGGTGATGAGGGCATCAATGGCCTGCTGCTCAACAGCGGGGTCGACACTTTGCACTGCAGTGTCGAGATCGGCCAACAGCGGGTTCTCCTCCGACGACTGGAAGGCGTTGACGCCCACCACGATGTCATCGCCCGACTCGACCCGAGCGCGACGCATGGCGTGTGATTGCACGAGTTGAGTCTTCATGTAGCCCGTATCGACAGCTCTGACAGCGCCACCCATCTCAAGCACGCGGTCGAGCTCGGCCGTGGACTCAGCCACGAGATTCGCGACTATGCCCTCGACTACGACAGAGCCCGTGAAGATGTCGTCGTACTCCAGGAGATCGCTCTCGTATGCGAGCACCTGCTGGATACGCATCGACCACTGCTGATCCCAGGGACGGGGCAGGCCAAGAGCCTCGTTCCAGGCCGGCAACTGCACGGCGCGGGCGCGCGCATCCTTGGACAAGGTCACGGCTAGCATCTCGAGAACGATGCGCTGCACATTGTTCTCGGGCTGCGCTTCGGTCAGGCCCAAGGAGTTCACCTGTACGCCGTAGCGGAATCGGCGCTGCTTCGCGTTGGTCACGCCGTAGCGCTCAGCAGTGATTCGGTCCCACATCTCGACGAAGGCACGCATTTTGCACATTTCCTCAACGAAGCGCACACCAGCGTTGACGAAGAACGAAATTCGTTCGACGACTTCGCCGAAACGCTCCTCGGAAATCTGACCGGAGTCGCGCACCGCATCCAGAACTGCGATGGCGGTGCTGAGCGAGTAGGCGATCTCCTGCACGGGAGTCGCGCCCGCCTCTTGCAGGTGATAACTGCAGATATTGATCGGGTTCCACTTCGGCACGTTGTTGACCGTGTAGATGATCATGTCGGTGATCAGGCGCAGGGAAGGTGCCGGCGGGAAGACGTAGGTGCCGCGCGACAGGTACTCCTTGATGATGTCATTCTGGGTGGTGCCGGCCAGTAGCTCGGGCGAGGCCCCCTGCTCCTCGGCGACAGTCACATAAAGAGCGAGCAGCCACATTGCAGTGGCATTGATCGTCATCGACGTATTCATCTCGCCGAGCGGGATCTCGTCGAACAACTGGCGCATGTTGCCCAGGTGCGACACTGGCACGCCCACCTTGCCTACCTCACCGCGCGCCATTACCGAGTCCGGGTCATAGCCCGTCTGAGTCGGCAGATCAAAGGCCACCGAGAGCCCTGTCTGCCCCTTAGCCAGATTGCGGCGGTACAGGGCATTGGACTCCACCGCAGAGGAATGACCGGCATAAGTGCGGATCAGCCAGGGACGGTCCTTCGGGTTGGGCATGTTGGGAGGGTATCTAGGCCACGACTCGCGGGGCAGCCGGTCTCACGAGAGACTGCTCACATGCCGGGCTGGAATTCCTATTCCTACGTGTTTGGCCCCCTTGTCGCGGCGGGCCTCCTCCTCTTCTTCGTCTTCTTCCTGCGCTGGGCCTTCCGCCGTGGCGCCTCGGTGGTCGCGGCTCCCGCGAAGGCCGGGCGGACTGATGAATACGGCGTTCTGGTGCCGATCGCCTCCCCTGGGACCTACGTGGAGGGGGAAATCGCCCGCCGCCGACTCGAGGACGCCGGGATCAGGTGCAATCTCGCGCAGACACTCGAGGGCCCGCGGATCCTGGTGTGGCCGGCCGATGCCGACAAGGCCAAGAGGGTGCTGGCTCGTTAGCCCGCAGGCGCCACCTGAGCACCAAGCGCCATGAGCTGGTCGACGAAGCCGGCATAACCCCGATCGATATGCGAGGCACCGTAAACGGTCGTGACTCCCTCGGCCACGAGCCCGGCAAGAACGAGACCTGCACCCGCGCGAATATCGGTTGACTCGACAGGCGCACCGGAGAGGCGATCGACACCACGGACGAGGGCGTGATGCCCGTCGGTGCGGACGTCGGCTCCAAGTCGCGCGAGCTCTTGCACGAAACGAAAACGCGCTTCGAAGAGATTCTCGGTGACAAGTGCCGCGCCCTCGGCAATCGAGTTCAGTGCGATGAACTGCGGCTGGAGATCGGTCGGAAATCCCGGGTAAGGCAGGGTCACGATGTCGACCGCCTTCGGACGCTCCCGCATCACCACGCGAAATCCATCGTCGGTATCGGTCACCTCGGCACCGGCCGTCATGAGCTTGTCGAGTGCGATGCGCAGGTGCTCGGGATTGGCGTTGCGCACGGTGATGTCACCGCCGGTGATCACCGCCGCCACGGCCCAGGTGCCCGCCACGATTCGGTCAGAAACAGTGCGATGCGTGACCGGGTTCAAGCATTTGACTCCGGTGATGATCAGAGTCGGCGAGCCGATGCCGTCGATGCGTGCACCCATCTCGGTGAGCATCAGACAGATGTCGACGATCTCAGGCTCGCGCGCCACGTTGTCGATGACTGTCACGCCGTCAGCCAAGACCGCCGCCATGACGATCGTCTCCGTTGCGCCCACGCTCGGGAATTCCAGCCAGATATTCGCGCCGCTCAAGGAGGGGGCGGTGGCGATCAGGTAGCCGTGCTCGTTGGTGACCGACGCGCCCATGCGCTCGAGTCCGTCAATGTGCATGTCGAGTCCGCGCGAGCCGATGTTGTCCCCGCCCGGCAGGGCTACGTCGACCTGGCCGCAGCGAGCGAGCAAGGGGCCGAGCACGCAGATGGAGGCACGCATCCGGCGGACTAGGTCATAGTCAGCGCGGTGCTCGAGGGTCTCGGGCACTGAAATCTCGACACGGGCCGCCGCCTGGTCGTGGGTGACCTCACAGCCCAGACGGCGCAGGAGTTCGGCCATGATCTCGACGTCGAGGATGTCGGGTACTTCGGTGAGGGTGGTGGTGCCCCGAGCGAGCAGGGCTGCCGCCATGAGCTTCAGGACCGAATTCTTCGCCCCGGTCACCCGTACCTCGCCGACCAGGCGCGAGCCACCGGTCACGGTCAAGGTTTCCACGTCCGCATTCTACGGACGTGACCTTCGCCTCGTGCTCGCTGCAGGCGCGGATCCCATGTGTCCCATACGCTGAGGGCATGGTCAATCTGACGCGCATCTACACCCGCACCGGCGACGACGGCACTACCTCCCTGGGGGATATGAGTCGCACGGGAAAGAATGACCCACGGCTGAAGGCCTACGCCGATGTCGATGAGGCCAACTGCACGATTGGCGTGGCCCTTGCTACGGCCGATTTCGACGACGATATTCGCGGGCTGCTGCTGCGAGTCCAGAACGATCTCTTCGACGTCGGCGCTGACCTGTGCACTCCCGTCATCGACAATCCTCCTTACGAGCCTCTGCGCGTGACCCAGGCATACATTGATGTACTTGAAACCGCCTGCGACACCTACAACGAGATGCTCGAGCCGCTGCGCTCATTCATCCTGCCCGGCGGCACGATCGCCGCGTCACACCTGCATGTAGCGCGCACGACTGTGCGCCGCGCGGAGCGTTCCACCTGGGCCGCACTCGATACCTACCACGGCGGAATGAACCCCTTGACCGCCACGTACCTCAATCGACTCAGCGACTTGCTCTTCATCCTCAGCCGCATAGCGAACAAGGACGCCGGTGGCGATGTGCTCTGGACTCCCGGAGCCAGCCGCTAAAGCACTCCCCCGAACAGCACTGAGGCCGGCCCCATCGGGGCCGGCCTCAGTTATTGATGCAGGTGCTAGCGAAGGCCCTTGGCCACGCTAGCGATATTGATGCGAGTCTCGGCGCGACGGATAGCCGCAGCCTCGTTCTCTGCACCGGCTGCCTGAGCAGCTGCGAGGGCTGCCTTCGCACGATCGAGATCGATATCGTCAGCCAGCTCGGCAATTTCGGCGATGACGTTCACCGAGTCCTTGGCCACGGAGAAGAAACCGCCGTGAACAGCAACGAGCATCTTGGTGCCGTCTGCCTGCTCAATGCGAAGCGGACCCTCGACGAGCATCGCCAGCACGGGCTCATGCCCGGGCAGGATGCCGATCTCGCCTTCAGGTGTCTTGGCGACCACGCTCTTCGCGGTGCCCTGCCACAGGGACCGTTCAGCGGAGACAACCGCGACGTTCAGCTCAGCCATGATGGATTAGTTGCCCTTCGCGAGTGCTGCAGCGTTCTTCTCGACGTCGTCGATGCCACCGCACATGAAGAAGGCCTGCTCGGGCAGGTGGTCGTAGTCACCCTCGCAGAGGCGACGGAACGACGCGATGGTCTCCTCGACAGGCACGAACGAACCGGGCTGGCCGGTGAAGGCCTCCGCCACGAACATGTTCTGCGACAAGAAGCGCTGGATGCGGCGGGCGCGTCCCACGATGATCTTGTCTTCCTCGGAGAGTTCGTCGATGCCGAGAATCGCGATGATGTCCTGGAGGTCCTTGTAGCGCTGCAGGATCTCCTTGACGCGAGCGGCCACGGCGTAGTGCTCGTCGCCCACGTAACGCGGGTCGAGAATGCGCGAGGTCGAGTCGAGCGGATCCACGGCCGGGTAGATGCCCAGTTCGGAAATCGGACGCGAAAGAACGGTCGTCGCATCAAGGTGCGCGAACGTGGTGGCCGGGGCCGGGTCGGTCAAGTCGTCAGCAGGGACGTAAATGGCCTGCAGCGAGGTGATCGAGTGACCGCGGGTCGAGGTGATGCGCTCCTGGAGAACGCCCATCTCGTCAGCCAGGGTGGGCTGGTAACCCACTGCGGACGGCATACGGCCGAGCAGCGTGGAGACCTCAGAACCTGCCTGGGTGAAGCGGAAGATGTTGTCGATGAAGAGCAGAACGTCCTGCTTCTGCACATCGCGGAAGTACTCCGCCATGGTCAGAGCGGTCAGGGCGACGCGCAGACGCGTTCCCGGCGGCTCGTCCATCTGGCCGAAGACCAGTGCGGTCTTCTCGATAACGCCCGACTCTGTCATTTCCAGGAAGAGGTCATTGCCCTCACGGGTGCGCTCGCCGACACCGGCGAACACGGACACGCCACCGAAGTTCTCGGCCACGCGGTAGATCATTTCCTGGATGAGGACGGTCTTGCCGACACCAGCGCCGCCGAACAGGCCGATCTTTCCGCCCTTGACGTACGGGGTCAGCAGGTCAATGACCTTGATGCCGGTCGCGAAGACCTCGGTCTTGGACTCGAGCTGATCGAAGGCGGGTGCCTGGCGGTGAATCGACCAGCGCTCCTTGATGTCGAGCGAGGACTCCGGCACATCCATGGGAATGCCCAGGGTGTTCCAGACGTGGCCCTTGGTGACATCACCGACGGGAACCATGATGGGGTCGCCCGTGTCGGTCACAGCGGCACCGCGGACAAGGCCATCGGTGGGCTGCATCGAGATGGCACGGACCATGTTGTCGCCGATGTGCTGTGCGACCTCGAGGGTCAGCATGCGATGCGAACCCTCAGTGATCGAGACGTCAACCTGGAGTGCGTTGAACAGCTCGGGCATAGCCTCGACGGGGAATTCAACGTCGACAACCGGGCCAGTGACGCGTGCGACGCGTCCGACGCCGGTGATCTTCTCAGCCGTTGCGGTCATGGTTGTTCCTTCTCCTACCGTTAAGCGGACAGAGCGTCGGCGCCGCCGACGATCTCGCTGATTTCCTGGGTGATCTCGGCCTGGCGGGCCTGGTTGGCCTGACGTGACAACGTCTTGATGAGCTCTTCGGCGTTGTCGGTAGCGCTCTTCATGGCGCGGCGGCGAGCTGCATGCTCGGACGCTGCGGACATGAGGAGTGCGGAGTAGATGGAGTGCTGAACGAAGCGCGGCAGCAAGCCGTCAAGAACTGCCTCGGGGCCGGGCTCGAACTCGTAGAGCGGCGAAGGATTCTCGCCCTTCTCGACGACCTCGTCGACAACCTCGAGCGGCAGGATGCGACGCACGCGAGCTTCTTGGGTCACCATCGACGCGAAGTGGGTGTAGACGATATGGATCTCGTCGACGCCACCCTCAGCCGAGGGCAGGAAGAAGGCATCGAGCAAATCGCTGCCGATTTCCTTGGCCTTGGCGTAGGTCGGCTGATCGGTGAAACCTACGTAGGTGCCACCCATCGACCGATCGCGGAACTTGTAGTACGCGACACCCTTGCGCCCGACCACGTAGGGAATCGCCGTGATGCCCTTCTCGGACAGGTTGCGAATGAGACCCTCGGCCTCCTTGATCGCATTCGAGGAGTAAGCACCGGCAAGTCCGCGGTCAGCCGTCACGACGAGAACTGCCGCACGAGTGCGATTCTCGGTGTTGGCCATCAGCGGGTGCTTGGACACGTCGGACGCACCTGTCGCAGCAGCCGAGATTGCCTCGACCATCTGGTTCAGGTACGGCAACGACGCATCAAGGCGCTGCTGTGCCTTCACGATGCGCGATGAAGCGATGAGCTCCATGGCCTTCGTGATCTTCTTGGTCGCCTGGACGGAGCGGATGCGCCGTCTGTAGACCCTGAGCTGTGCACCCATCGAGTTAGCCCCGAACCGCCCGCTTGATCTGGGTGGGGTCGATGTCAGAGTCGGCAATTGCCTCAACCGGCTCGTCGTTGACCAAGATGGTGCCGGCCGACGTCGTGAACTGGCGCTTGAAATCGGCAATTGCCTTCTCGAGCACCGAGACCGAGTCATCGGAGAGATCGGTGGTCGTGCGAATCGCATCGAAGACACCCATGTTGGTGCGCTCGACGTAATCGAGGAACTCAGCGTCAAAGCGACGGATGTCCTCGACCGGGACGTCATCGAGCTGGCCGGTCGTACCGGACCACACCGAGACAACCTCGCGCTCCATGGACTGGGGCTTGTATTGCGGCTGCTTGAGCAGCTCGACCAGGCGCGCACCGCGCTCAAGCTGTGCCTTGGACGCAGCGTCGAGATCCGAGCCGAAGGCGGCGAAGGCCTCGAGCTCACGGAACTGGGCCAGGTTGAGACGCAGACGGCCGGCCACCTTCTTCATGGCCTTCGTCTGCGCCGAGCCACCGACTCGCGAGACCGAGATACCGACGTTGATAGCCGGGCGAACACCAGAGTTGAAGAGGTCAGACTCCAAGAAGCATTGGCCGTCGGTAATCGAGATGACGTTGGTCGGGATGTAGGCCGAGACGTCGTTTGCCTTGGTCTCGATGACCGGAAGACCGGTCATCGAGCCGGCGCCCATCTCGTCGGAGAGCTTGGCACAACGCTCCAGCAGACGGGAGTGCAAGTAGAAGACGTCACCGGGGTATGCCTCGCGTCCCGGCGGACGACGCAGCAGCAGTGACACGGCGCGGTAGGCCTCGGCCTGCTTGGACAGGTCGTCAAACACGATGAGAACATGCTTGCCGCTGTACATCCAGTGCTGGCCGATGGCCGAACCGGTGTAGGGGGCGAGGTACTTGAAGCCTGCGGGGTCAGAGGCTGGGGCAGCGACGATGGTGGTGTACTCCATCGCACCGTACTCCTCGAGCGCACCCTTGACCGAGGCGATGGTGGAGCCCTTCTGGCCGATGGCCACGTAGACGCAGCGCACCTGCTTCTTCGGGTCGCCGGTCAGCCAGTTCTCACGCTGGTTGAGGATCGTGTCGAGGCAGACGGCGGTCTTGCCGGTCTGGCGGTCACCGATGATCAGCTGGCGCTGGCCGCGGCCAATGGCGGTCATGGCGTCAATGGCCTTAATACCGGTCAGCAGCGGCTCCTTGACGGGCTGGCGCTCGACGACGGTAGGTGCCTGGACCTCGAGTGCGCGGCGAGCCTCAGCAGCGATCGGGCCGAGGCCGTCGATCGGGTTGCCCAGGGGGTCGACCACGCGACCCATGAAGGCATCGCCCACGGGAACGGAGAGGACCTCGCCGGTGCGACGCACGGCCTGGCCTTCCTCGATCTTCGAGCCGTCGCCGAGGAGCACGACACCGATCTCGCGAACGTCGAGGTTCAGGGCTACGCCCAGAAGGCCGCCCTCGAACTCCAGCAGTTCGTTGGTCATTGCCGAGTGGAGGCCTTCCACGCGTGCGATGCCGTCACCGGTCTCGATGACGCGACCAACCTCTTCACGAGCTGTCTCCGGCGAGTACGCCGCGACGTTCCGCTCGATCGCATCCCGGATCTCTTCCGGTCGGATCGTCAGCTCCGTCATGGGGTCCTGCTCTCTTTCTCGGCCCGCTGGTGCGGGAATCTGTCGTTTCTGTGTGGCGTGCGGGTGGTGCCGGTGTTACTTAACCGAGGATTGCTCGGCGTGCCTGCTCGAGTCGGGACGCAACAGTGCCGTCGATGACCTCATCGCCGACCTTGACATGTGCGCCGCCTAGAACAGACGGGTCGACCGCGACGTTCAGGCGAACGGTGCGGCCCTTGAGCGTGCTGAGTGCTGCCGTGAGGCGCTGCTTCTGGCTCTCAGTCAGGGGTGCTGCTACGCGGACCTCGGCAACGAGCTTTTGACGCTGGGTTGCCGCGAGCTCGCACAGGATGTCGACGACTGAGTCGATGCGACGGCCGTGAAGATGGCCGACGGCGTACTCGAGAACCTGGGTCGTCGTCGCCGTCGTCCGCGCACCGATTAGGTCGCGAACGATACGAGCCTTGACGTCGGCCGGCTGAGCCGGATCGGTCAGGGCCATCTGCAGCTCGGATGAGGCATCCAGGGCGCGACCGAAGAGGAAGAGCTCCTCCTCCGTGGCGTCGAGGGTGTTATCTGCTGCTGCGCCCGCGAAGGCCGCCTGGAAGGCGAGCTGCTCGATGGACAGGAGGAGATCTTGATCATTCGACCAGCGCTCAGCAACGACATCCGCGAGGACGTCGACCGCGGGCTGTCCGACGCGGCCGTCAAGGATCTGGCGAACCAGGGCCTGGCGACCGGCAGCCGGCTGGCCGGAGTCAGCCAGCGCATTGCGCAGCTGCTTCTGGGTATCCAGCAGACCGGAAACGGACAGCAGATCAGCCGCAAGCTCGGCGACGCCTGAATTCCCGAGACGGGAATCAAGTGCCTCTGACTGGCGTGCGAGGGATCCGCGACTGGCTCCGAGCATCAGCGTGCCGCCTGCTGCTCGAGATCAGTGATGAAGGCATCGACGGTTGCGCGAACGCGTGCGTCGTCCTCGAGGGACTGGCCCACGACCTTGCCGGCAAGACCGACGGCGAGCTCGCCCACCTGGCGGGTCAGCGCCGAGGTGGCCTGGTTGCGCTCGGCCACGATCTGGGCCTCGGCTGCTGCCGTGACCGCTGCCGCTGCCGTGCGAGCCTCATTACGAGCCTCCTCGACGATGGCAGTGCGATCAGCCTGAGCCTGGGTGCGAATCGCTGCAGCTTCCTCACGAGCCGAGGCAAGTGCTGCCTTGTACTCCTCGAGAATGCGCTGCGCCTCGGCCTGGGTCTCATCAGCCTTGGCAAGGCCACCCTCGATGAGCTCGGTGCGCTCGGCAAGGGTCTTCTTGATCGCCGGTAGTGCGAGCTTGCCCAGCACACCGAACACGATCAGGAAGGCGATGATGCCGATGATCAGTTCATCGATCGGTACCGCGAGTACCGACGGCATCTCCTCGCCGCCCGCGCCACCGGCGCTGGGAACCGCGGAGATGACCGCTGCAAAAACGTTTGTCACGACGTTAGCCCTTCAGAGTCCAACGAGTGGATGTACGAATTCGGGATTAATTGCCGAAGACGAAGGGAACGACGAAGCCGATGAGGGCAAGTGCCTCAGCAAGGGCGAAGCCGAGGAGCATGTTCTGGCGAATGACGCCGTAGGCCTCAGGCTGGCGGGCGATTGCCTGCACACCCTGGCCGAAGATGATGCCGATACCGATGCCGGGACCAATGGCTGCCAGGCCGTAGCCGACGGAGCCGATCGAGCCGGTGAGCTCTGCGAGGAGCGTCATGTCGTTTCCTTTACTTTTCGGGCCGACGGCCAGTTCCGTCGGTCTGAGGCTTCAAACCAGTTATTCAGTTGTGCGGAGCGCTTAGTGCTCCGCGTGTAGCGCACCGTTGATGTAGACAGCGGCGAGCAGGGTGAAGATGTACGCCTGAAGTGCCTGGATCAGCACCTCAAATCCGGTGAGAGCCACAGCGACCGCGAAGGACGCGACTGAGCCCAGGATACCGACCACGCTTGCGCTGATCAGGTAGAAGGCCGCGACCGAGAAGGACGCGATGAGCAGATGGCCCGCGAACATGTTCGCGAACAGACGCACGGAGTGCGTGAAGGGGCGGACCAAGATGTTCGAGATGAGCTCGATCGGCGCCAGCAGGATGTACATCGCCTTCGGGACGCCCGGCGGGAACATCATGTTCTTGAAGAACGGAATGAAGCCCTGCTTGTAGATGCCCAGGGGGACCCACGTGGCGTAGACGATGATCGCGAAGGCGACCGGAATGGCGAAGATCGAGGTGACCGGGATCTGCGCGAAAGGCACGATGGCCCAGAAGTTGAGTAGCCACACGAGGAAGAAGAACGAGAACAGGAAGGGGACGAACTTGTCGCCCTCCTTGCCCATGGCCTCGCGGGCGATGCCGTCACGGATGAAGAGGTAACCGACCTCGCCGACATTCTGCGAGCCACGGGGCACCAGCTTCGGCTTACGGAAGGCGTAGAGGAAGAAGCCGAGGATGATCGCGACCGCCAAGAACAGAAGGATCGTGGTCTTGGTGATGTCGAAGGTGACGCCGAAAATGGTCGGGGACACCATGGCGTCGAACTGGAAGATTTCGGCACCGGGCGCGGGGAAACCGCAGCCCGACATCAGATGGCACGAGGGCCCGCCGGAGGCGAGTACTACATCAGCCGACACGCAGATCCTCCAAGAACTGCCACGGTGCGAGATCTGGTGATCACGCGCCCTTTAGAACTACCGGTATTGCCGTCGAACGCGCTCTCGGCGGATTTCATCTGCGTCGAGCGTGGTGTCTTCCTTGCCAAGCCCTCTGAAGATCAGGAAGTACGAGAGCCCCAGGCCGAAAAGCGCCCCGATGGCCATCAGCACTGCCTGGTGTCCGACCCACAGGGATACCACCCAGCCGATCGCGGTGTAGAGGATCAGACCGGCGATCAAGCGACTAGAGATTGACCATGCAGAGTCGGCCATTCTTCGAGATTCCTCGGAAGAAGTAGACCGCTGTGTTTCGACCGAACCGTACCACCATGACCGGCGTGCAGGTGGTGTGGGGGCCATCACTTTCCGGCCCCGGGATCGACGTACAACACCTTGGTGCGGGCGAAGATCCAGACCTCGGCCGCGGTCCAGACAAGGGTGCACAAGACAACGGTCATGGCGAAGACCTTGGTGTCGAAAAGTGTTGTTTCCGAGAACAAAATGATGAGTACGAACAGGATTCCGATCTTCGCCAGGTAGATCACCAGCGCCACTGACATGGCTAGTTCAGGGTTGGTTCGCAGCACTTTGCCCAAGGTCAGCTGGCCCGCAGAGAAGAAGACGACAACGACCACTGTGGCGAAGATCGCACCGATCACGCCCGCCGAACCGGAGATGAAGGCCGAGATCACGGTGATGATCGCGCCCGCCAGGACAGTCAGGATGCCGGCTCTCTTGAGAACCAGGGCGTCAATGGTGGCGGGCGGGGTGCTGGACACCCTGTGACGCTATCAAATGGTTGACGAGGCAGTACCACCGTCCACGGTGGGGTGGCTCACGCCCGCATGCGCGAGGTGGCGGACTCCCCCAGGTCACTACGACCTGGCCGCCGGACTGCCCACAGGAGCACGGCCAGACCCAGGGCGAAGCCACCGAGGGCGTAAGGCACCGGAACGAAGGCCACTGCCACGGCAGCGAAGGCGATGAGGGCTGTCCAGGCGTACATGAGGATGACCGCACGGCGCTGGGAATGACCCATCTCCAGGAGTCGGTGATGCAGATGCTGCTTGTCTGGGGCAAATGGGCTTCGGCCGGCGCGGGTGCGACGCACGACGGCAAGCAGCAGGTCAACGAGCGGCACGGCCATCACCGCCACCGGGAGCAAGATCGGCAGCAGCGCCGGCAGCAATGTGGCTCGTCCCACTGCATTGGGATCGACCTGCCCTGAAAGCGTGATCGTGGCGGCGGCCAGCAGCAAGCCGAGCATCATCGAGCCGGTATCGCCCATGAAGATCTTGGCCGGGAAGGTGTTGCTGGGCAGGAAGCCCAGGCACATTCCCACGAGCAGAGCACTCACCAAGGTCGCGAGCGTTGCGCGTTCGACACCCATCTCGACCGACAGCAGATACGAATAGGCGAAGAAAGCACCTGCCGCTACGGCCACGATGCCGGCGGCCAGCCCATCGAGCCCGTCAATGAAGTTGATGGCATTGATGCTTACCAAGACGATCAGCACGGTCACGAGAACGCTCGTCAGCGGATCGAGAACGAAGGTTCCCCCGATCGGCAGCCAGACCACCGCGATGCCCTGGAATGCCATCAAGCCTGCGGCCAGTACTTGACCGGCGAGTTTCACCGGCGCATCAAGGCCCCACTTGTCATCGACAATGCCCAAAATGACGATGACGGCGACACCGGAGAGCAACGCCCACTGCTGATTGCCGCCGGAGAAGACGGACTTCATCATCGGCAGCTTGCTGGCGAGCAGCAAGCCGGCCAAAAGGCCGAGCAGCATGGCCAGACCGCCGAGACGAGGGGTCGGCTCTGCGTGAACATCGCGATCGCGTACCTCGGCCATGAAGCCCCACCGGATCGCGAGAGCGCGAACAAGTGGGGTCGTCAAGTACGTGACCGCCGCGGCGGCCAGTAGGCAAAGGACGTATTCGCGCAAGCGTCAGCTCGTTAGCTCACGAGCGCCGGGTACGCGGGATGCGTGGCACACAATGCTGCAACCTCAGCAGCAATGCCCGCAGCCTGAGTGCCGTCGGCATCACGTACGGCGCGACCGATCAACGAGGCGATGACCGCCATATCGGGCTCGGTCATGCCCTGGGTAGTCGTAGCCGGAGTGCCTACGCGGATACCCGAGGCCACCATCGGCGGCTGCGGGTCATACGGGATCGCGTTCTTGTTGAGCGTGATGCGCGCGGCATCGCAGCGCTGCTCTGCCTCGGTTCCGTTCACGCCCAGACCCTGCAGATCGATGAGTGCCAGGTGCGTATCGGTACCACCGCTGACAGCCCGCATGCCTTCAGCTTCAAGACCCTTCGCGAGCGCCTGCGCGTTCGCGATGACCTGCTTCGCGTACTGCTGGTACTCGGTAGTTGCGGCTTCCTTAAGCGCAACAGCCTTGGCAGCCACTGCATGCATGAGCGGGCCACCCTGCATCATCGGGAACACGGCCTTGTCGATCTTTGCTGCGTGCTCTTCCTTGCACAAGATCATGCCGCCACGCGGGCCACGGAGAACCTTGTGGGTGGTGAAGCAGACCACGTCGGCATGCGGAACCGGGCTCGGGATTGCCTTGCCAGCGACAAGACCGATGAAGTGCGCGGCATCCACCATCAAGATTGCGCCGACTTCGTCGGCAATTGAACGGAAGGCAGCGAAATCGACCAAGCGCGGATATGCGGTCGCACCGCAGATGATCATCTTCGGCTTGTGCTCGAGGGCGAGTGCGCGAACCTCGTCGTAGTCGATCATTTCGGTGTCCTGGCGCACACCGTACGAAACGATGTTGAACCACTTACCCGAGAAGTTGACCTTCGAACCGTGGGTGAGATGACCGCCGTGCGGCAGGCTCATAGCCAACACGGTGTCGCCGGGCATCGTGAAGGCACCGTAGACGGCAAGATTTGCACTGGCGCCGGAATGTGGCTGCAGGTTGGCGTGCTCGGCACCGAAGAGGGTCTTCGCGCGCTCGATGCCGATGTTCTCGGCGATGTCAACGTCAGAGCAGCCACCGTAGTAGCGCTTCCCGGGGTAGCCCTCGGCGTACTTATTCGACAGGGTGGAGCCGAGAGCTGCGAGCACTGCGGGAGACGTGAAGTTCTCGCTGGCAATGAGCTGCAGGCCACTGCGCAGGCGTTCCAGCTCAGAGAGGATCACTGATGCGATCTCGGGATCCTCGGCGGTCAGTGCGTCGAAGTCAGGGCCCCAGAACGGTGTCGCGGTCATCTCTCTCCTTGTTGGCGCAGTACTCGGCTAGTGCAGGGCACACTCTACGCAGGGGTGGTCATACCCGGCACGACCGAGCGAAGCTGCTCCAAGGTGATAGCGCCCTCACGCAGGAGCACCGGAACCTCACCTGTCGCATCCACCACAGTGCTTGGCCGAGAGAGCATCGGATCCGCTCCGAGTGGACCCGCATCGAGTGCGATGCTCACGGTCTCCCCCAGCACCTCAAGTGCATCGTCGACTGTTAAGGCGGCTGCTCCGCCTACGGCATTCGCACCTGTCACGATCATCGGACCGGTGGCCCGGAGGATCTCCAAGGTCACCGGATGCA
>JBIJBU010000023.1:0-19378 GCA_044345075.1 Candidatus Nanopelagicales bacterium
TGAGGGCTTCTCCGCGGCGTCCCGGGTCAATACCCGCGGCACGCAGTGCCTGCTCAGCCGCATCGGGTGACCCGGCCAGCTGAGCGAGTGCGCCGCGCAGGCTCTTGCGACGTTGAGCGAAGGCCGTATCGATCACCTTGAATACCCACTCACGACTCGACTCGCACGTGGGCTGATCGCGACGGTCAACGCGCACGAGTGCTGAGTCAACATTGGGCTCAGGCCAGAACACGTTTCGACCAATGTTTCCGGCCATGCGTACCTCGCCGTACCACCGGGCCTTGAGGCTCGGGATGCCGTAGGTGCGACTGCCGGGGTCGGCAGCCAGCCGCTCCGCGACCTCCTTCTGCACCATCACGAGAGCCGTGCGAATAGTCGGCACCACCTCGAGCAGGTGAAGCAGCACGGGGACAGAAACGTTGTACGGAAGATTCGCAACGAGAGCGGTGGCCTCCCCCGGCACGACATCAACCTTCATCGCATCAGAGACGATCAAGGTGAGTGACTCGGTGCGCTCGGGCATGTGCAAGGCAATGGTGCGCGGCAGTTGCTCCGCGAGAACAGGATCAATCTCGATGGCGATCACCGAGGAGACTTCCTGCAGCAGCGCAAGCGTCAAGGAGCCAAGGCCCGGGCCGACTTCCAGAACGTGATCGGTCGGTACGACATCGGCAGCGCGCACGATGCGCTGCACCGTGTTCGGGTCGATGACGAAGTTCTGGCCGAGCTTCTTGGTCGGGCGGATGCCGAGTGACTCGGCCAACTCGCGGATTTCGCGTGCGCCCAGAAGGTCTGTCATCAGAACGGACCGAAGACCTTCTGCGCGTTATTCCACAGCGTTGTGGCCATTGACGCTTCGCTCACATCGCGGACATCGGCCATGGCGCGCACGGTGTACGGCATCAGGTACGAGCCATTGGCCTTGCCGCGGTGCGGGGTTGGAGTGAGGTAGGGCGCATCGGTCTCAACCAGCACGAGTTCGTCGGGCACCTCGAGCAGCGCATCGCGCAGCACCTGGGCGTTCTTGAAGGTCACCACACCCGCGAACGACATGTACCAGCCCTTGCTCGCGCAGTACTTCGCCATCGCAGCATCGCCGGAGAAGCAGTGGAACACGACAATCTCGGGTGCGCCCTCTTCCTCGACCAGGCGGATCACGTCGTCATGCGACTCGCGATCGTGAATCACGAGTGGCTTGCCGAGCTCCCTTGCCAGACGAATGTGCCAGCGGAAGGACTCATGCTGGATCTCGCGGCCCGATTCATCGGTGCGGAAGTAATCGAGACCTGTCTCGCCGATCGCGCGCACCTTGGGGTCGACGGCGAGCTCCGCGATGGCTGCCCACGCTGCTTCAAGGGCATCGCGACCCTCCTCCAACTGCAGACGAGGTGCCTCATTGGGATGCAGGGCGACGCCGACGACAACCTCGGGGCGAGACTGAGCCATCTCGACCGACCACCGCGCGGAGTCGACATCGCAGCCGATCTGCACGACGCGGGTGACGCCTACGCCTGCAGCAATCTCGAGTAGGTCGTCAGGATCAGGCGTGGAACCCGGGTGACGATCGCCATCGCGAATGTCGAGATGGCAGTGGGTATCGATGACGGGCGCAGCGAGAGGCTGCGGTGCCGTTTCGAACACGTCAGGCCACTTCCTCGATGCGCGGGAACAGCGAATCACCCTTGGTGATGATCGCGCCCGGCTGCAGGCGACCCCATGTGCCGGCATCAGCGATGCGCTGCTCGCCGATCGGGCCGAGCTGAGGCTCTGCGCCGAGCTGACTCCACAGTGAGCTCATCGCCTTTGGCATGAGCGGGTTGTAGAGCACTGCGACAGCACGCAGCGATTCGCAGATCGTGTAGAGCACGGTGTGCAGGCGGTCATCATTCGCCGGATCCTTCGCGAGCACCCACGGTGCCTGCTCGGTGACGTAGCCATTGACGAGATCGATGAAGGATTTCACCGCGGTGATGCCGGTCAGGAAATCGAGATCGACGATCGTTCGATCGGTCTCTGCAGCAACCGCGGCGAGCGCGTCGTGCAGCACGACCTCGGCATCGGTCACCGCAGGTGCAGCAGGCAGCACGCCCTCGCAGTACTTGCCGACCATTGCGGTCGCGCGCGAGGCGAGGTTGCCCAGTCCGTTCGCGAGCTCTGCGGTGTAGCGGGCCGACATGTCCTCCCAGGAGAACGAGCCGTCTTGCCCGAAGGCAATGGCGCGCAGGAAGTAGTAGCGGAATGCATCGGAGCCGAAGTGATCGATGATCTGGTCGGGTGAAATGCCCGTGAGCTTGGTCTTCGACATCTTCTCGCCACCGACGAGCAGCCAGCCGTGCGCGAAGACCTTCTTCGGCAGCGGGAGATTCGCAGCCATGAGCATCGCGGGCCAATACACGGCGTGGAAGCGCAGGATGTCCTTGCCCACCAGATGAACGTCGGCCGGCCAGGTTCGTGCAAAGAGCTCGCCCTCTGTGGTGTCGGGTGCGGCGCCGAATCCGACGGCGGTCGCGTAGTTCAGCAGCGCGTCGAACCAGACGTACACCACCTGCTTCTCGTCCCACGGCAGTGGAATTCCCCAGCCCACGCTCGAACGCGACATTGAGATGTCGACGAGGCCCTGGCGCAGGAAGCTCATCACCTCGTTGTAGGCACTCTGCGGTTGGATCGCGTCGGGATTCGCTTCGTAGTGATCGATCAGTCGTTGCTGGAAAGCCGACAACTTGAAGAACCAGTTGTCTTCCTTGAGCTGCTCGACGGGACGACCATGCACCGGGCACAGCTTCTGCCCGTCGTATTCGCCCTCACCATCGACGAGGTCACCCGGAAGCTTGAATTCCTCGCAGCCGACGCAGTACGGGCCTTCGTAGGGAGCGGCGAAGACGTAGCCGTTCTCGCGCAGCACCTCCCAGAAGCGCTGCACGCCCTCGATGTGGCGCGATGAAGTCGTGCGAATGAAGTCATCGTTGGCGGCATCGACAGTCTCGAGAACCGGAAGCCAGTCGGAGCTGACGAGGCGGTCGACCCACTCCTGCGGGGTAACCCCGCCCGCTTCGGCGGCGCGTTCGACCTTGGTGCCGTGCTCATCGACACCGGTAAGGAACCAGACCTCTTCCCCGCGCTGGCGATGCCAGCGGGTGAGCACATCGCCCGCCGTGGTCGTGTACGCATGCCCGATATGAGGGGCATCGTTGACGTAATAGATAGGCGTGGTCAGGTAGAACGCCTTCTCGGACGATGACATGGGCTGATCTTAGGGCGCGGAGGCTGAGCCTTTCGCCGCGACGACTGCGGCGTACACCTCACGACGTGGCACCCCGGCCTCCTTGGCCACGGCGCCGATGGCCGCCTTGCGGTCTTCGCCATCGGACTCTCGGGCCGCAACGGCCGCGACCCAGTCATCGGCAGTGACCAAGCCGGAGGCCTCCCGCTGCTCGGATTCGCTGGCACCGCTCACGACGATCGTGATCTCGCCGCGCACGCCCTCGGCAGCCCAGTCGGCGAGCTCCCCGAGACCGCCCCTCTTCACCTCTTCATAGGTCTTGGTCAATTCACGGCAGACCGCGGCAGCGCGATCAGACCCGAAGCTCTCGGCCATCGCTCGAAGGCTTGCTTCGATACGATGCGGGGCTTCGAAGAACACCATCGTGCGCGCCTCGGAAGCGAGTTGAGCGAGACGAGTGCTCCGCTCGCCGCCCTTGCGCGGCAGGAAGCCCTCGAAGCAGAAGCGATCGACGGGCAGGCCAGAGATAGCGAGCGCGGCAAGCACGGCCGAAGGACCGGGGACGATCGTCACGTTGATTCCCGCTGCGACAGCATCGGCCACAAGCCGATAGCCCGGATCGCTGACCGATGGCATGCCGGCATCGGTCACGACGGCGATTACCGAACCCTCGAGTGCGGCCTGCACCAGTGAATCGGTGCGCGCGATCTCATTGCCCTCGAAGTACGACACGATCCGTCCGGTCGGAGTGACCCCGAGATCGCTCATCAGGCGGTGCAGCCGCCTGGTGTCTTCCGCTGCGATCACGTCAGCGGTCGAAAGAAGCTCGATCAGCCGAGGCGGAGCATCGCCGATATTGCCCAGGGGTGTTGCTGCCAGCACCACTCGCCCCTGTTCGGTCACTCGCGCATTCTGTCAGTTCTACGAGCCACCTCCCCGCCTACGATGGGTCGGTGACCGACACGCGCGATGTGGCCTCGCTGACCCGCAGGCTCATGCCCCCTATGCCTTCACACGGCATTCGCGGCTGGATCGGCCCGCTCGTCGTCGCCTTCATCGGCGGAATCCTGCGCCTGTGGAATCTCGGCACCCCGCACGCCATTGCCTTCGATGAGACCTACTACCCGAAAGATGCTCTTTCACTCCTGCGCTTCGGGTACGAGCGAGCAATGGTCGATGGCGCAAATGAGATCTTGCTGGCCAGTGACGGCAACTGGCGCGTGCTCGACATCTTCAAGCCTGAGGCCGCGTTCGTCGTGCACCCCCCGTTGGGCAAGTGGACCATCGCGGTCGGCCAGTACTTCTTCGGCGGAACTCCGTTCGGCTGGCGCATTGCCGTGTGTGTACTCGGCATCATCGCCATCGTGCTCACCGCACGCATTGCTCGCAGGCTGACCCGCTCTGATCTCATCGGCACCCTTGCCGGACTCTTCCTCGCCCTTGATGGGATTCACCTCGTGCTGAGCCGTACCGGCCTGCTCGACATGATTCTTGGGTTCTGGGTGCTGGTCGCATTCGGACTACTGCTCATCGATCGCGATCGCACGCGACGGAAGATGGCCGAGTTCGTCGAAACGAATGGCATCGAGGCCGCGGCTACGAAGTACGGCCCGCGCTTCGGCTACCGACCCTTCCGCTGGGCCGCGGCCGTTGCCCTCGGTCTCGCCTGCGCCGTGAAGTGGTCGGGAATCTGGTTCATCGTCTTCTTCGTCATCATGACCCTGGTCTGGGATATCTCGACCCGTCGCGCCATCGGAGTGCAGCAACCATGGCGGGCTACCTTCCTGCGCGAGACACCGCTGACCGCAGTCGTCATGGTCGCGATCGCGATCGTTGTCTACTTCTTCAGCTGGACAGGCTGGCTGCTCACCGATGGTGGCTACGACCGCAACTGGGCGGCAACACAAGACCCGTCGATCATTCCGGCGGCCATCAGATCGCTATGGCACTACCACGCAGAAGCGTGGAACTTCCATGTGAACCTCACGTCAGCGCACTCGTATGCGAGTAACCCGCTGTCGTGGCCCTTCCAGTCGCGCCCGACGTCGTTCTACTGGAATTCGATCAAGGACGGTTCACAGGGCTGCCCCACTGACAACTGCGCGGCCGAGGTGCTGGCATTGGGCAACCCGATCATCTGGTGGGCGGCCATCGGCGCGATGGTGCATCAGGTCTGGCGCTGGACAGCGCGCCGCGACTGGCGTTCAGGCGCAGTGCTCGTGGGCATTGCTGCCGGATGGCTTCCGTGGATGCTCTACCTAAACCGCACGATCTTCACCTTCTACACCGTGGTCTACGTGCCCTTCGTCGTCATGGCTCTCGCCATGACCTGCGGGTCGATTCTCGGCCCGTCGAACGCATCGGAACGCCGACGCCGATGGGGTGCGATTGCCGTGGGCACACTCGTACTACTCGTCGTGCTCGCAGCGTGGTGGTTCTATCCGATCTGGACTGGTCAGGTCATCCCGTATGAGCAGTGGAACCTGCGCATGTGGATGCCGACCTGGATCTAGTCGGCTACTGGCCGAGCAGCTTCTTCATCTGCGCGATCTCGGCAGTTTGCGCGGCGAGCTGTTGCTCCGCGAGGACGATCACAGCAGAGTTTCCGCCGCTGTCGATCGCGTTCTGAGCCATCTTCACTGCGCCCTCGTGATGCGCGATCATGCCTTCGAGATAAAGCCGATCGAATTCAGCTCCACGCGCATCTTTGATGGCGGCAACCTGCTCTTCGCTGAGCATGCCGTCCATGTGGCCCATGTGCTTGCCGATCTCGCCGAGAGCGCCGGCTGCCTCGAGCAAGCCCTGCATCTGCGTGATCTCAGGACCTTGAGCATTGGCGATTGAGGTAGCGAGTGCCAGCACCTCGGGGCTCGCGCCATTCGTCTTGGCGAAGTTGGAAATCTCGATCGCCTGCTCATGGTGCGGAATCATCATCGCCAGGAACATCGCGTCATCGGGGATCAGTTCGCTCGTAAGGCTTTGCACTTGGTCCGAGATCGCCGACGAGAGGGAATCAGGCACCAGGTTGGTGCTGCCGCATGCGGTAGTGGTGACGAGGGTTGCTCCCAGCACGAGTGCTCCGGCCAGTGCTGAACCTCTGCGCAATCTCACGCCATTCCCTTTCGCTCATGGACCAATGCGGTGCCTGCACCACGAGTGTCACACGGGATGCCGAATCGGGCATGTCGGGAAAGTAAGCCACATGTAAACGATGGTGGAGCTGAGGGGAACCGTCCCTTCGGTCCTCCTCGAATCCCGAATCCCTACATGACAAAAGCCGCCCCGAAGGGCGGCGCTTTGTCATGGTGGAGCTGAGGGGAACCGTCCCTTCGGTCCTCCTCGAATCCCGAATCCCTACATGACAAAAGCCGCCCCGAAGGGCGGCGCTTTGTCATGGTGGAGCTGAGGGGAACCGTCCCTTCGGTCCTCCTCGAATCCCGAATCCCTACATGACAAAAGCCGCCCCGAAGGGCGGCGCTTTGTCATGGTGGAGCTGAGGGGATTCGAACCCCTGGCCTTCTCATTGCGAACGAGACGCGCTACCAACTGCGCCACAGCCCCTTGCGAGGCAAGAGACTAGCAAGTGACCCGATCAGGCTGCGGGGCGGCTGACCTACTGGTTGACAGCGCGACGGTCGTAATCGGCGGTGATCACCGGAATCTCGGCGGTGATGTCGTCATAGGCAGCTTCCACGGCAGCGATCTCGGCCGCCTGAGCTGCTGAAGCATCGCGCATCTCCTGAGCAGCCTCGACCATTGCGCTGCCGGTCCACTCGCCCGGGCGAGCCTTGTCGATCGGGCGCGGAACCTGCGAGGCACGGGGGGCGGTGACGTAGGTCGGCAAGGTCGTGGGCACTGCCTCCCATGCTTCGTCCTCGTCATCCCAGGCGTTCCAGGTCTCCCAGTCGTCTTCGACGGCTGCCTTCGCTGCCACGGGAGCCGCAGCACGCTCACTGCGCGAGGAGGGTGAGGTGCGACGGACGCGACCAGGGGCTGCCTGGGTGCGGGCCGGTGCGGTCATGGCACTGGCGACCATGAAGGCTGCCGTCAGCAAGCCAAATAGGATCGGCATCCACTTGGGAGCAGCCGAGACCAGGGCGAGGAGCAAGGTGAGTGCGGTCAGAGCGGTCAGGGAGGCCAGCACGATCGCCCGGCGCTTGCCCGAAGGGGTCAAGGTGATCTGTCGGCTCATGTGATCGCGTCCCCCGCGGCTGAACTGCACATCATCATGGCTTCCGAGTCGGGCCATGGAGTTCTCGAAGCGGGCAGTCGACCGGACTTCGCTGATCTGGTCGTGCCGACGCAGCCACATCGGGATCAAGACGGCAGCCCACAACGCGATGATCACGATGTAGATAAGGCCCGTCACGCCTCGTACGTTAGAGGCCCATATGGGGGACAGCGTGTAGGTGCGACGTGGGGCACGTTCGGCGTGTCGCGTGTGACTACTGGGAAAGTTGCTGACTCCTGAGCCTTCGGAGGACTCCGTCGGGCTGATCTCCGGCCAGCAAGACGTAGGACACGTGGTCGCACCACTGGCCATTGATGTGCAGATAGTCGGCGCGAATGCCCTCGTTGCGCAAGCCCAATTTCTCGGCCACGCGACGCGACGGTTCGTTCTCCGGACGAATATTGATTTCGATGCGATGCATGCCGCATTCGCCGATTAGGTAATCGCATGCCATCGCAACTGCTGTTGTCATGATGCCGCGACCGGCAACCTCTTGATCAATCCAGTATCCGATGTAACCACCGCGCAGTGAACCCATGGCAATGCCACCGACAGTGACTTGGCCGCGAAAGACACCGTCAACGTCAAGTGCCCACGGCAGCATGCGCCCGGCACGCGCTTCACGATTCATGCGTCGCACCATCGAACCAAATGTCGGCGGAGCTTCACCTTCGAACGCGCCCTCGGCGGGAAGGGTCGCATCCCACGGAGTCAGCCACTCACTGTTACGGGCACGCACATCGCGCCAGGCACGTGCATCGCGATTTCTCAGCGGCCGCAAACGAATATCGCCCTCGACGAGGGTGACGGGCCAATCGATCACTTCAGTCCTGCGACGAATTCCGTCAGCCAGGCTCGCAACTCCGGACCAAGATCGTCGCGCTCCACCGCGAGAGTAATCACGGCTTGTAAGTAGGAGATTCGATCGCCCGTGTCGTAGCGACGACCGGAGAACACGACCCCGCGAACTCCGCCACCTTGATCGGCCGGCATCGTTGCGAGCGTGCGCAGTGCATCGGTCAGTTGAATCTCTCCACCACGACCGGGCTTTGTCTCACGGATGACATCGAAGACCGCAGGATCGAGCAGGTAGCGACCGATGACCGCGTATGAACTCGGTGCGTCAGCGACATCAGGCTTCTCGATCAGGTCGGTAATGAGTACGACGTCATCGTCATTCGTCGTCTCGATTGCCGGGCAGCCATACAGCGAAATACTCTCGAGAGGCACTTCCATCAAGCAGACAACCGAGCCGCCGAACTCGGCGCGAATCGCAGCCATGCGCGGCAGGATCGGGTCGCGCGGATCGATGAGGTCATCGCCGAGCAGCACCGCGAAGGGCTCGTTGCCGACATGACTTTCTGCCATGAGAACCGCGTGACCCAGGCCGAGCGGGTCGCCCTGGCGCACGTAATGGATGGTCGCGAGGTCGGTCGAGTGCTCGACCATCTCCAGGCGCTCGGTGTCACCCTTGGCCCGAAGCACCTCTTCGAGCTCGAGATTGCGGTCGAAATGGTCTTCGAGCGGGCGCTTGCTGCGGCCGGTGATGAAAAGGACGTCATCGAGGCCAGCTGCGACGGCTTCCTCGACCACATACTGAATCGCCGGCTTGTCGACGACGGGCAGCATCTCCTTGGGTGTGGCCTTGGTGGCGGGCAGGAACCGAGTGCCCAGACCGGCAGCAGGAACGACTGCCTTGCGCACGGGCTTTCCCCACGTGTTCCCCTTGTCCATGGTCTGACGATAGAGGATCAGGCACGATGGGTTCGTGACAACCACTGACCCGAGCCCCGCCATCGCCAAGGCGGCATACCGCTGCGCGATTCGCGCTGCACGTCGGGCGCGCAGTGAATCAGATCGGGAGGATGCGGCAGGCAGCATTGCCGCCCGCACCCTGCCTCTCCTCACCAACTGCCGCCGCGTGGCCTGTTACCTCTCGATGCCCACCGAACCGGGCACCGCTGCCCTGATCGAACGGCTCCGGCAGCGAGACATTCGCGTACTACTCCCCCGAGTCAGCGGCACGTCGCTGGAATGGGTCGAGCTCCAGGGTTCGACAGCCTTCGTGAAAAGCGCCCTCGGCATTCAGGAGCCAGCAGGCCTGGCGATCGCTAATGCACTGAGCGATTGCGATGCAATCGTCCTGCCTGCTCTTGGCATCTCACGCGATGGGATCAGACTCGGTCAAGGTGGTGGCTACTACGACCGATCTCTTCAGGGTCTGCCGGCGTTCGCAGACGGCGGTCCGCAACTCATCGCGCTCGTCTTCGAGGATGAACTGGTCGATTCACTCCCGCAGGAATCGCATGATGCTCGGGTAAATCAAGTCGTTACTCCGGAGCGCGTCGTTAGCTTCTGAACAGCAAATACAGCAGTTCAAAAGCGGCAATGCACGAGGCCGTCATGACGATGAGCGCGATCACGAAAGAAGAGCGCGAGCGCGAGCGCGACCAGAGCAGATGCATCTCCCAGCCAAAGCCCGAGAAGGTCGTAAGTGCGCCACAGACTCCGACGAGCAGGAAGACCTGCAGATTCCCGGTCGTCAGGGCGAAGACCACGCCAGCAATGGCCGAACCGAGCACGTTGACTACCAGCAGGCTCCACGGGAATCGCTTTGTCGGCGCATGACCGACGACCCAGCGATCAAGGATGAATCGTGACGGCGCTCCGATTGCAGCGCCCAGCGCAATAGCCAGTACCTCGATCATCCGGTGAACCTCCGGATGATCCGCACGCCAAGCGGCACGGCGAGCATGCCGAGAAGAAGCGTCGCTCCGATGTAGACACCCGCAAGACCGAACTTGCCCTCGTCGAGCATTACGCCCGTCTCGAGTGCGAATGCGGAAAAGGTGGTGAAGCCGCCGAGCACTCCGGTAACGATGAAGGGGCGCAGGTGTTCTTCACGTGGATGGCCTGCAAGAACCGGAACCACCATGCCGATGAGCAGGCAACCCAGCACGTTGATGACCAAAGTGCCGGTCGGGAATCCGCCGACGGCAACCGGATTCCATAGGTAGGAGACCAGGAACCTCGCGAGCGAGCCGAGGATGCCACCGAAGGCAATCCACGCCAGCACTCTCGGGGTGATCACGCACGAAGGGTACGGGGGTGCCTGGTCGATTGGACGAATCGACCGAGCTAGGGGCAGAATTAGCACTCAGCACTTGCGAGTGCTAGATCCGGCCAGGAGGAAAAGTGCCCACCTACGAGTACGCGTGCTCGAATTGCGAGAGCAACCACGAGATCGTTCAGTCGATGTCGGATCCGACCCTGACCACCTGCCCATCCTGCGGTCAGGAAACCCTGCGCAAGCAGTTCGGCAACGTCGGCGTTGTCTTCAAGGGCTCTGGCTTCTACCGCAACGACTCCCGCGACAAGAAGTCAAACACCGGCGGTTCGGGTTCCTCCTCATCGAGCAGCACGTCGACATCGACGTCGAGCAGCACTCCCGCGCCCAGCACCCCTGCGCCCAGCACGTCGACTCCGTCGAGCTCCACCAGCTGACCTGTGGACAGTCGCTTTCGGCTGTCCCGACGCCCCCTTAGCCTCCTTGAGTGCTCGCATCCCTTACTCGTGGTGATCTCTCCCGCGTGATCCGTCGGCATCGACGCATCTTGGCCTCGGTTCTTGCAGGCTTGGCAACACTCCTCATCGCCAATGCCGTCTCTCACAGGGCAACCGCACCGGTGAGTAGCAGTGGCCCCACGCTCTCGCAGGATGAAGTTGCCTTGGCGATCACTCTCGAGACTCGCGCCGCTGCAAATGCCGTTGAGCCAGGAGATCGCGTGTCGGTCGTGGCCGTCAGTGACGACGGTTTCAGCTCCATCGTGGCCAATGGTGCTCGAGTGCTCAAGACCGCACCAAGCGGAGGTTTCGGCGCGAGCGACGCCGCTGTGACCTTGGCAGTTGACGAAGCATCCGCACTTCGATTGGCTAGTGCCTCGGCGCGCGGCACCTTAACGGTGATCATCCGCCCACCTATTCAGTAGTCAACGTGAAATGAGGATCCATGCTCAAGGGATTTCGCGAATTCGTCCTGCGCGGCAATGTCATCGACCTGTCAGTCGGCTTCGTGGTCGGCGCGGCATTCGCCGCCCTCGTAGGCGCATTCAGCAAGGGCCTGATCGAGCCAATCGTCGGTATTTTCCTCGGCGGTGGAATCAACGCCGGCACCATCGAGATTCGCGGTCAGGTCATCGACTTCACGATGCTGCTCAATGGCCTCATCACCTTCTTCATCACGCTCACGGTGATCTACTTCGTGTTCGTGCTACCCATGAACAAGTACCGCGAGCGTCGCGGGATGGGCAGTGTCGATGCGACTCCCGCTGACGTGAAGCTGCTGATGGAGATTCGCGATCTGCTGAAGGAGCGTCAGGAGCCGTGATGCGGCGGCACGTCTGCGAGCAGGCGTGCATCTAGCGAGCCGAAGCCCCCTGAGTCGTCACGGGTCTGCTCGGGCAGCAGATCGACATTCGACCCACCTCGGGCAACTCGCTGAGAGCCAAGCTCTGTGAGCGACTCATCGACCGCCGACACGAAAATTCGAAGATCATCACGCGTGATCGTGAACGCCGGCGATACCTGCAGACCACCGTCGGCCAGTAGCCGACTCAGTACGCCCTTCTCGCGCAGTGCCCGCACGAGTCGTGCACCGATCGTGGGGTCAGCGGCAATGAGTGCAGGATCGAGCTGCACGGCACCGAGCAGGCCAACTCCCGCGCGCACATCAATCACGTAGGAGTGATCGCGAAGCGGCGACAGGCTGGCATGGAGCATCATCTGCTTGTCGGTGACCGCCTGAAGCAGCTTCTCGCTCTCGAGGATGTCGAGATTGGCATTCGCGACGGCAGCCGCGGCCGCGTGGCCGGAGTACGTGTAACCGTGACGCCACATCTGCCCGGGAGCTGCCCAGAAAGGCTCGGCAATACGGCCCGCAGCGAGCACCGCACCCATCGGCAGGTAACCCGAGGTCATGCCCTTCGCAGTGAGCAGCATGTCGGGGTCGAGGTTCCACTTGCCCGACGCGAACATCTCGCCCGTGCGGCCGAAACCGCTGATGACCTCATCGGCAATGAAATGAATATGGCGCTCGCGACAGATTTCGCGCACACGGGCGAGGTAGCCCTCGGGTGCGACATAGACACCGCCGGCACCGATGATCGGTTCGCAGAGGAATGCCGCAACGTTCTCGGCACCGACCTCATCGATGGCTCGTGCCAGATCCTCGGCGTCGTCCCACGCAACATTGCGCACCTCGGTAAACAGCGGACCGTAGCCCTCACGGTTGCCGGGGATGCCCGCAATAGACGTGCCCGCCAGGTGCATGCCGTGGTACGAGCGATCACGCGTGATGATCATCTGCTTGCTCGGCTTGCCGGTCAGCACCCAGTAGCGACGGCTCATCTTCACCGCGGTGTCGACTGAGTCACTGCCGCCTGACGTGAAGAACACCTTGGTGTCCTCGGCCGGTGCCAGGGAAGAGATTCGGTCAGCCAACTCGATCAGCGGGCGCGTGGCAAAGTCACCGAAGCTGGAGTAAGCCGCGAGATCGCTCATCTGTTTCGCGGCGGCCTCGGCTAGCTCGCGCCTTCCGTGTCCGATATTGCAGAACCACAGGGCAGCGGTCGAATCGAGGTAGCGCTTGCCTGATTCATCGACGACGTAGCAACCGTCCCCGGCAGACAGGACGAAGTCGTGGTCGGCGACTGCGTTCATGTCGGCGAAGCCATGCCAGAGGGCATTGCCCGGGAGTCTCGTCACGAGCCCAGGGTAGGGCAGCGCCGAAAAGGGCGGGTGTCATAGCGTCCTGCCATGGCCCGAGTTCTATCCATGGTGGACACCGTTCTCGATGAGAGCGAGTGGCGTGAGCGTCGCGCCCGCCATGAGGATCGAGTGCGCCCCTGGGTTGACCCACGCCTGGAGCGCAGGAAGAGCGGCGACAAGCATCCGACCGATGACTTCCTCTTCGAGTACTACCCGTATTCCGTGGGCAAACTGCTCGCCTGGCATCCCGGTTATGGCACGGCTCTGGCCGGCGACGCAGCCGAGTACCTCGAGTTCCCGCAGTACGTGCGAACAGACGAGGGCGTCACCACGAGCCTCACCTGGCTCACTGAATCAGCCGATCGCGGCAAGCGGCTTGATCACGCCATCCGCCTGCTCGAAGGAATGAACACCAGGCCCGCGAATACGGGCTGCTTCGGTCTGCACGAATGGGCGATGGTCTATGGCCTCCAGCAAGACGCGATCAGGCACTCGGCCTTCCCACTGCGCTTGACGCCCGACGAGATCGTCGACACCGTCCATGACGTTGGTCTGCGCTGCACGCATATAGATGCGTACCGCTTCTTCACTCCTGCCGCGATGCCGCTCAATCCGATCGAGCCCACGAGAGCGACTCAGCCTGATCTCGATCAGCCCGGCTGCTTGCACGCGAATATGGATCTCTACAAGTACGCGATGTGGTTCAGCCCATATGCGCACAGCGAACTCATTGCCGACTGCTTCGAGCTCGCCCGCTCGGCACGCTCCCTCGACATGCAGGCATCGCCTTATGACGTCTCTCAGTTCGGTCTCGAGCCGATCAAAGTAGAGATGCCCGAGGGCCGGTTGGAATACGCGCGACGCCAACGAGAGGTGATGGAGCAGGCTGAACCTTTGCGCTGTCAGCTGCTAGAAGCTCTGCGCTCACTTCGCGGTACCACCATGTCAGCACCTGGTTAGCGAGCGCGATCTCGCACGGCAACTTCTGGACACAGAACTCGTCATTCCATCTTGCTGACCCTACGGCTGAGGTAGCCGATGCAGAGGAGTAGAAGTACCGAGGCACCCACCAGAACACCCGCGATCATCGCCGGCCCTCGCATCTCGCTGAGCGTGCCTTGCGCGATGGCGATGGAATCGTCGTGCACGTCCAGGCTGTCAGGTCGTGTACCAGCCACCGATGTTGCCACCTCCTCGGCAAGGCTTTGCTCGTCACGCCTGGTGAGGAAATGGTGCTTCGTATCACCGTTGCTCATCTGTCGATGTGCCATGTCACCTGCTCCTCAATCGTCAGTGCCCTGCTGCAGCGGTCGAATGGGATCGAGTCCTCTTTCCAGCATTGCTCCCAGCCAACGTCTGTCATCGGCGGGAGTCAATCGGCCGGCCGTAGATGCTCGGTCTAACCTTGCAAAGCGACGGAGTAAACAACTCTCCCTGTGGGATACGCACGCCGTTTCATCGACCTTTACTGCGGATAATTTGCAGGTGGAAAATCTCGACTGCGCATCCTGGGAAAGCTCCTGATACGTTCATTCCAACATCCAGAGCGACCGAGAGATCTGGCTCATTGAAGTCGCAGCAACCCGAACGGGTGCTAATGCCAGAGACGATGTGGAAGGAAGAAATTCTCTGAGTGCTGCCCACCTAGGTCATCACATCCACGACTTATCCCTATCCCGCACCACCACTAAAGGAGAAACACCATGAGCATTCGACTTGGCGACGAGGCCCCCGACTTCACCGCGGAGACCACCGAAGGCACCATCACCTTCCACGACTGGAAGAAGGGCGCCTGGGCAGTCTTCTTCAGTCACCCCGCAGACTTCACCCCCGTCTGCACCACCGAGCTAGGCGCAACTGCCGGTCTGAAGGCAGAGTTCGACAAGCGCAACGTCAAGGCCATCGCGATCTCAGTCGACTCAGTTGATCAACACAACGCCTGGGCAGGCGACATCGGCGAGGTCTCGGGCAATGCCCTGAACTTCCCGATCATCGCTGATCCCGATCGCTCGGTATCGAACGCCTACGACATGCTGCACCCGAATGCCGGCGACACCTCCACCGTTCGCTCGGTCTTCATCGTCGATCCGGCCAACAAGGTTCGCCTCACCCTGACCTACCCGAAGTCGGTCGGCCGCAACTTCGACGAGATCCTGCGCACGATCGACGCCCTGCAGCTCACCGACAGGGCTTCCGTCTCGACCCCCGCGAACTGGAACGTCGGCGAGAAGGTCATCGTCGCTCCGACGATCTCCACCGCAGACGCCATCGAGAAGTTCGGCCCCGTCGAGGAGCTCAAGCCGTACCTGCGCTACATCCCCGCTTCAGCGGTCAAGTAACTCGAGCACAACGTCGAAGGGTCCGAGAGCAATTGCTCTCGGACCCTTCGAATGTTCGGTTCAGGCTCTACCAGCGGGGCAAGGCCTTGCCCGGGTTGAGGATGTTCTCCGGATCCCACGCCGCCTTGATGCGCGAGTGCAGATCGATGGCCACGGCGTCTAGTTCCTGGGCCAGCACATTGCGCTTGAGGGTGCCGACACCGTGCTCGCCGGTGATCGTGCCGCCGCAGGCGAGAGCCACATCAAGAATCTCGTTGAAGGCAGTCATGGCACGAACGGCCGCTGCCTCGTCACCGCGCGGGATCACGATGGTCGGATGCAGGTTGCCGTCGCCGGCATGACCGAACGTTGCGATCATCACGTCGTTCTTCACCGCGAGCTCCGCAATCATCGTCATCGCGCGAGCGAGCTGCGAGCGAGGGACGGCAACATCGTCGAGCAGCCAGTCGCCCATAGTCTCGAGGGCGGGGATCGCCATCCGGCGAGCTCCGAGCAGCATCTCGGCCTGCTCGGGATCCTCGGAGCGGTAGACCTCGATGGCACCGGCTCTTTCACACAGTTCGAGAAGCAGATCAGCCTCGGCGATGCCTGCATCACCGGGAGCATCGCTCTGCGCAATAAGAAGGGCCTCGGCTGAGGTGTCGAGCCCCATCGGGCGCCAGGTCTCAACAGCCTGAATGGTGGTGCGATCCATCAGCTCGAGCATGCTCGGCGTCATCTTCGTCATGATCGCTTCGACCGCACGCCCCGCAGAGGCGATGTCGGGGAAGACGGCAACCGCGGTCGTCGCCGGAGGCGGAAGTGGACGCAGCTTGAGTCGCGCCATCGTCACGATGCCGAGGGTTCCCTCGCTGCCGACCATCAGGCCGGCAAGGTCATACCCGGCTACGCCTTTGACGGTCTTGCGACCAAGTCGAGTGATGCGACCGTCAGCAAGAACGACTTCGAGGCCGAGCACGGCATCGCGCGTGACTCCGTACTTCACGCAGCACAGGCCACCGGCATTGGTGTTGACGTTACCGCCAATGGAGCAGAAGTCCTTGCTTGCAGGGTCGGGCGCGTACCAGAGGCCGTGCCCGGCGACATGTTCGCGCAGATCAGTGTTGAAGATGCCCGGCTGTGTTTCGACGTAGCCGTTGGAGATATCGACGTCGAGCACCGCGTTCATCTTCTCGACGCAGACGATCAGCGAGCCGTCAACGGCATTGGATCCGCCGGAGAGGCCGGAGCCGGCGCCACGGGGAACCACGGGAATGCGGTGCTTATGCGCGGCCTTCATGACCTCGGAGACCTGCTCGGTCGTGCGCGGGAAGACGACCGCGAACGGCTCGCCTACCTCCGAACCGGTTGAGCGATCCTGCTTGTAGGTAGGAAGACGATCCGGATCGGTGACGACATCACCGTCAGCGAGAACCGCAGCGCATGCGGCCAGGACGGCATCCTCATCTGTCACGTCGGCAAGGCTAGCCTGGTCTCATGACCAGTGCTGATCGGCCGCCTCGTAGCGCCTTCGTGCTTCTCGCACTCGTGATGGGCGCGATAGTCGCGAATATCAATCTCAGCATCGCGAATGTGGCACTCCCCACGATTGGTCAAGATCTGGGAGCCAGCCAAGATCAGCTGACTGGCATCGCCAACGCCTTCGCTCTCGGCCTCGCCTCCACGGTTCTCTACCTCGGCACGATCGGCGATCGCTACGGACGCAAACTGCTCTTCGTGCTCGGTGCAGTTCTCACCGTGCCCACGGCAATGCTCGCCGCCTGGGCTCCCAATGCAGAGTTACTCACCATCGCTCGATTCCTCGGCGGAATCGCAGCAGCACTTCTCTTCCCGACCACGCTCTCGCTGATCAATGCCCTCTACAAGAACAAGGCGAAGGTCGGTGCGATCGCCCTCTGGTCGGGTATCGGCGGTGGCGGTGCAGCCCTCGGCCCGCTCGTCGGCGGCTGGCTGCTCGAGAGCTACTGGTGGGGCTCTGTCTTCCTCATCACGTTGCCGCTCGACATCGTCGCCCTCGTCGTCGGATTGATCGTGCTGCCCTGGCACGCCAGCGAGGAGAAGTTCAAGGTCGATCACCTCGGCGGCATTCTCTCCGTGCTGGGCGTTGGCGGGCTCGTACTGAGCATCGAGATCGCCGACAAGGGCTTCACCCCCCGCTGGTACGCGCTCTTCTTCGGAGCCCTCATCGCCCTCGCCCTCTTCTTCTGGCGCCAGACCAAGGCACCGCGCCCCCTTATCTCGCTCCCCCTCGCCAAGGCACGCACCTTCTGGGTGGCGTTTGTCGCCGGTGCGATCACCTTCGGTTCGCTCATTGGTGCGATGTTCATCGGCCAGCAGTTCACCCAGAACGTGCTCGGGTACTCGACCCTCGAAGCAGCAGAGGTCGTGCTTCCTGCAGCGATCTTCACCGCACTGGGCGGTGCCCTGGGTGGAAAACTCATCAGCGGCAAGGGTTCGCAATTCACGTTCATGCTCGGCCTTGGATCCGTTGCCCTTGCATTCACGATCATGCTCACCACCTGGACAGATCAGGCGCAGCTCGGCTGGATCCTCGCGGCCTACACCTTCATGGGGCTGGGCGTCGGACTCGCCTCAACATCGGCGTCACGCGCTCTAATGTCATCGGTGCCGCCGAGCCGCGGCGGCATGGGCTCGTCATTTCTCGACCTCACTCGCGACTTCGGTGGCGCAATCCTGCAGGCGCTCATGGGGGGTCTGCTCGCCGCCGCCTACGCGAGCCACATGCTCGCCTCGATCTCGTCCGCGCCTTCCGACGAAGCCTCGAAGATCCCCAACCAGGTCGCTGATCAACTGACCGGCTCATTCACCAGTGCAGCCGACGTCGCGCAGCAGTACCCGCAGTACTCCACCGAGATTCTCTCGGCTGCATCCCAGGCCTTTACCGACGGCAAGAGCGTCGCCATCATGGTGGCACTCGCCATGACCCTCATCGGCCTTGTCCTTGTTCTCCTTCGCTTCCCCGGAAAGGCCAGGGAAGAGGCGTTCTACGAGGAGATAGCGACCAGCGAGCCAGCCGGCAGGCAGTCCGAAACTGCAGCTGCGCATTAGGGCAGAATGTGAGCCCCCGGCCCCGTAGCTCAGGGGATAGAGCAGAGGTTTCCTAAACCTTGTGTCGGATGTTCGAATCATCTCGGGGCCACTTCAATGAAGTACCTGCCTGATTCGCCTTACAAGTGTGGCAGGCGGGTGCAATGCGCAGTCAGCGCAGTGATGGGGCGAGCTATGAACGAATGATGGCGACGAGACGACCAGTCATTCGGTGATGCTGAAGATCTTCGAGGCCCGCGGGAATGTCATCGAACCCGATCGTGGTCACGACCGGTGCCACCTCGCCCGAGGCGAGAAGCTCGTACACCTCGGCGATGTCCCTCTTGGTGCCGCCCGAGGAACCTCGGATCTCAGCCTGCTTGTGAATCATGTCCATGGTCTGCAACGGAATCTCCATGCGTGCCATGCCCACCAGCACGACGCGACCCTGCTTGCGCAGTGCCTTGATCGCGTTGGCTGTGGTGGTGCCGTAGCCGGCGTAGTCGACGATCAGGTCGAAGCCCTGATCCTTCCACTCGAGAACATCCTTCACGACAGAGGTCGCACCGATCTCGCGCGCCATCGGCCACACCGCCTCGTTGACCTCCGCGACATGCACCTCGCATCCGCGCACGACTGCAACGCGTGCGCCGATCTGACCAAGTCCGCCCAGACCGATGACACCGACCTTCATGCCCGCCTTTGCCTCGCCGCGCGTGACCATCGCGTGATACGAGGTCATGCCGGCGTCAGTGCCTAGGGCCGCGAGGCCGA
>JBIJBU010000024.1:0-19333 GCA_044345075.1 Candidatus Nanopelagicales bacterium
CTGCGCTCAACCTCGAGCAGCACGTTGCGGAGCTCCTCGGCGTCATTGCGAGTCTCGATGCCTTCGAAGGCCAAAAGGATGCGCCCCGAGTGCCAATGCAGGCTCTCTACCACCAGCGTCTTGCGCGGATGGTCAATAAGCAGCACAGCACCCGGGGCGAAACGCACCTCAGGTTCGTCAGTTCGCGGCTCGACCGTTACTTCTCCACGAATTCCGTGGGGACGGCCGATGCGTCCGACGACGACGCGCATCAGCGGCTAGCGCTCTGCGACGTCAAGGAAATCGATACGGACACCGCGACCGTTGTTCAGCGCGGTGACCACCGTGCGCAGCGCTGACGCGGTGCGACCGGCACGACCGATAACTCGGCCCATATCCTCAGGATTCACGCGAACATCGAGGCACTTGCCACGACGCTGGTTCTTCTCCGTGACGCTGACGTCCTCGGGATGATCGACGATCCCCTGCACCAGATGACGCAGAGCCTCCTCGAGCATTAGTTGGCAGCCTCGGTTGCGGCCTCTTCAGCAGCGTTCTCGATTGCCTCGACGGCAGCCTCGTCAGATGCAACAGCCTCAGCGGCTGCTTCCTCTGCAACGGCGGCGTCGACAACAGCCTCGACCTCGGCCGCCTCGGCGATGACCTCGGCAGTGGTGGGCTCGTCAGCAGCCTTGGGCTCCTCGACGACAACCGGCTTCGGCTTCTTGACGGGGGTCTTCGGCTCGTTGGCGGCATCGATGACGGCGGCCTCGAAGGTGACCAGCTTGCTCACCTTGGGCTCGGCCACGCGCAGCGTGCCCTCGGAACCCGGCAGGCCCTTGAACTTCTGCCAATCGCCGGTGACCTTGAGAATTGCGGCAACTGCCTCGGTCGGCTGTGCGCCAACGCCGAGCCAGTACTGCGCACGCTCGGAGTCGACCTTGATGATGCTGGGGTCGAACATCGGCTGGTAGATGCCGATCTCCTCGATGGCACGGCCATTGCGTGCGGTGCGCGAATCGGCGACCACGATGCGGTACTGCGGTGCATGGATCTTGCCGATGCGCTTGAGCTTGATCTTTACGGCCACGGTGGGCTTTCTCCTGTTTTTAGGGGCGGAACGCGCACTTGGCTGCGTGGGGACACTGCCTGATGCGAAGACCTTGTGGACTGCCACGTCGGAGGGATAGAGGGCCAACCGGGCGGCAAGACCCGCTTATTCTGCCAGATCCCGCGAGCTGCGGTGACCACGCCCCTACAGGGGGCACCCCGGGGACTAGCCCAGGAGCTTCTTGAGCTCGGGCGGGAGCTCAAGATCGGCAGGGTCAAAGGCCGGGGTGTCATCCCCGATTCCGAGCATGGAGCCGGTTCCGCCCCCCACGGGGGCCCCGGATTCCTCGATGGCGCGCTTGGCGGGATTGCCCGAGCGGCCCTTCTTGGCCTTGGGGGCCGAGGACTTGCCCTTGGACTTCTTGCTGCCGCCGCCGAAGCCGGGCATCCCGGGCATGCCGGGCATTCCTCCGCCCTTGCCCATCTGCTTCATCATCTTCTGGGCCTGGACGAAGCGATCGACGAGGCCGTTCACCTCGGTCACCGTGACGCCGGCGCCCTTGGCGATTCTGGCGCGCCGGGATCCATTGAGGACCTTGACGTCGTTGCGCTCAGCAGGAGTCATCGACTGGATGATGGCGGCGATGCGGTCGATATCGCGATCGTCAATCTGATCGAGCTGGGCCTTCATATCCCCCATACCCGGAAGCATGCCCATGATCTTGCCGAGGCTGCCCATCTTCTTGATGGACTGCATCTGCTTCAGGAAGTCGTCAAGGGTGAAATTCTCGCCCTTGGACATCTTCGCGGCCATGCGCTCGGTCTCTTGCGCATCGAAGGCTTTCTCGGCCTGCTCGATGAGGGTGAGCATGTCGCCCATGTCGAGGATGCGCGAGGCCATGCGGTCGGGATGGAAGACCTCGAAGTCGGTGAGCTTCTCGCCGATCGACGCGAACATGATCGGTCGACCCGTGACGCCCTTGACCGAGAGCGCGGCGCCACCACGCGCGTCGCCGTCGAGCTTGGTGAGCACGACACCATCGAAGCCGACACCGGCCAAGAACTCCTCGGCAGTACGCACGGCGTCCTGACCGATCATCGCGTCAATGACGAGCAGGGTGTCGTCGGGCTGGGCGGCATCGCGCACATCGCGGAGCTGCTGCATGAGTTCAGCGTCGATAGACAGGCGGCCCGCCGTATCGACGATGACGTAGTCGTGCAGCTTCTGCTCGGCGTAGACCTTGGCCTGTCGGGTGACATCGACCGGATTTCCGACACCATTGCCGGGTTCCGGTGCGAAGATCGCCACGCCAGCCTGACCCGCAATGACCTTCAACTGGTCAACGGCATTCGGACGCTGAAGATCGGCGGCGACAAGCAGCGGAGTGTGACCCTCGCCCTTGAGCTGGAGTGCGAGCTTGCCCGCAAGAGTTGTCTTGCCGGCACCCTGGAGGCCGGCAAGCAAGATCACGGTCGGCGGATTCTTCGCCTGGCGCAGGGTTCGGGTCTCGCCGCCGAGAACGGTGACGAGCTCTTCGTGCACGATCTTGATGACCTGCTGAGCCGGGTTCAGTGCTCCGGAGACCTCTACCCCGAGAGCGCGCTCCTTGACCGCAGCGCAGAACTCTCGGACCACCGGAAGGGCAACGTCAGCTTCGAGCAGGGCCGTGCGAATCTCGCGCACCGTCGCATCGACGTCAGCCTCGGAGAGTCGACCCTTGCCGCGCAGACCCTTGAAGGTCGACGCCAGCCGATCGGAGAGATTCGCGAACACGTCCTTAAGGCTACTGGCTACGCCAGAGCGGCTTGAACCGTGACCTTCACCGCTGCCGCATGGTCAGCCGTGAGGGGCTCGCCGAGGGGGTCCACGAGGAAGAACACGTCGACCACCTCCGAGCCCAAAGTCGCGACCTTGGCTCCGACGATGGCAGCGTCGGCGGATGCCACCGCTCCGGTCACGCGGTGCAGGAGCCCCGGTGCATCGTGGGAACGCACCTCGAGAACAGTGGTGCTCTCGCTAACGCCGGCGGCAATGTCGACTCGAGCCTGCGGATGGGCGACCTTGTCAGACGACGCGTAGGCCGCATCACGCTTAGCGATCTTCTCGGCAATGTCATACGTGCCATCGAGCGCGCGCTTGAGGTCATCGGCCACCTGTTCGACTCGTGGAGGATCGCCGTATAGCGGTCGCACTGTCCATACCTGCAACGCCCGGTCGGCCACAGTCGTGACCTTCGCTGCGCGCACCTGAAGACGGTGCAGCGACAGTACGCCGGCCACGAGAGACAACAGACCCACACGATCAGGAGCAGAGACGGTGAGAATGCACTCATCATCAAGTTCGGTCATCGTGACCTGAACTCCGGACATCCCGGCCAGAGCGAGTTGCTCGGGCGTGAGCGCGGGTGGCTCAGGATGCGGAGTACCGGCCAATGCCGCATGACTGCGCTTGACGAGTTCATGAATGAGATTTCGCCGCCAGTCACTCCAGGCCGCGGGACCAGTCGCCATGGAGTCTGCCTCGACGAGAGCATTCATCAAGTCGAGCAACTCATGCGAATTGAGAACATCGGTGACCGCCGCGATCGTGGCCGGATCGTCAAGATCTCGACGAGTCGCGGTGTCAGGAAGAATCAGGTGATAGCGCACGAGCGCCACGATTGTCGCGGTGTCCTCAGCATCAAAACCGAGCATCGGACACAACTGTCCGGCGATCTCAGCGCCCACGACACTGTGGTCACCCGGACGGCCCTTGCCGATGTCATGCAGCAATGCCGCCACGAGCAGAAGATCGGGTCGCTCGACGCTGCGAGTCAGCGCACTGGCCTGCACGGCGGTCTCGACGAGGTGTCGATCAACAGTGAAACGGTGAATTGCGTTGCGCTGTGGAGCCGAGCGAACAACTTCCCATCCGGGGATGAGTGACGAGATGAGTCCGACCTGATCGAGCGCCTCCCACACGGTGATGGTCTGAGCACCCGCACCCAACAGCGAGATGAACGCTTCTCGGCCAGAACGCGGCCACGGAACGGGTATCGGCGCCGACTCACGGGCGAGCCTGTCGACAGTGTGCTGAGCCAACGGAACTCCCGCCTGCGCCGCAGCAGCAGCTGCACGCAGGACGAGCGTGGGGTCACGGTCAGGTCGCGCATCGGCAGAGAGCACGACTTCGCTGTCCTGCACAACGACACCGTCGGCCAGCGGAAGTCGCTCGGGACCTCCACTGCGCTTGACCGGACGGAAGGACAGCCGTGGCGCTCTGCGCGTGAGCCGCGTGACCCGGTGCCAGGTGGTATCGGAGGCATAAGCGATTGAGCGACCTGCCGCGTAGACCTCGCGTAGCAGATGATCATCGGACTCGAGCCCGAGTGCTTCCGCGACTGCCGCCTGCTCCTGCAGAAGAAGTACGTCACCGCTCTTTCCCGAGACCCAGTGGAGTGCGTCACGCACATTGAGCAGAAATTCGATGGACGACTGCCACGACGAGTGCGGTATGTCAGTGAGCCAGGAGGCGGCAATGGCGCGAATAACCGTGGCCTCACGCAAACCGCCGTAGGCCTCCTTGAGATCAGGCTCGAGTACATGCGCCAGCTCGCCAAAACGCTCGCGACGAGAGTCGACGAGTTCACGCAGATCGGGAAGACGACGGCTGGCCATGGCGCGCCAGTCACTGAAGACAGCTTTCTTGAGTTGCTCAGCCAACTCAGGAGGTCCGGCGATGACGCGAGCGTCCATCAGGCCAAGTACGACCTTGACGTCTTCACTGGCAAGACGCCTGGCCTCGGCCACGGTGCGCACACTGTGATCGAGGGAGACACCCGAATCCCAGATCGGGTACCACAATGCGTCGGCCACGGTCGCCGCGCGGCGGGGATCGGTGCGATGAAGCAGCAGCAGATCAAGATCACTGCCGGGTGCCAACTCGGAGCGTCCGTGACCGCCCACCGCCACCAGGGCGATATCCGCATCCGCGGTGGCTTCGGCTCCCATGAAGAGATCACGTAGCCAGTCATCGGTGAGCGCAGTGAGCGCATGCCGTCGTCCCGGACCAAAAGGCCCGGGACGACGGATGAGCTCACTTCGCGCGGCTTGGAAGTTGGCGGTCACTTAGATCGCTTCTGATCCTCGCTCGCCGGTGCGGACCCGAACTACGGTGTCGACCGGCACGACCCAGACCTTGCCATCACCGATGCGGCCGGTCTGGGCTGCGCCCACGACTGCATCGACAACGGAGTCTGCGTTCTCATCGTCGACGAGAATCTCTACTCGTACCTTCGGCACGAGGTCAACGGTGTACTCGGCGCCGCGGTAGACCTCGGTGTGACCGCGCTGGCGGCCGAAGCCCGAAGCCTCAGACACTGTCAGGCCGGTAATGCCCTTGCCTTCGAGTGCGTCCTTGACGTCCTCAAGCTTGAACGGCTTGATGATTGCGGTGATCAGCTTCATTTACTCCACCTCCGTCTTGGCGCGGGCCGCGTGGCCGACACCTGCGAAAACTCCGCCGCCACCGGACTCACCGAGTTCGTAAGCGGATTCTGCATGCTCGGTGAGGTCAATGCCCGCAACCTCATCATCCTTGGTGATTCGGATGCCGATCGTGTACTTGATCAACAGGCCCAGGAGACCGGCCACGATCAGCGAGTAGAACAGCACGGCGAAGGCTCCGATGGCCTGCTTTCCGAGCTGATCAGCGCCGCCGCCGTAGAACAAGCCGTTGATGCCCGCCGGTGCGAGATCAGTGGCCAGGAAGCCGATCGCCAAGGTACCGACGAGTCCACCGACGAGGTGGACGCCCACGACGTCGAGTGAATCGTCATAGCCCAGCTTGTACTTCAGGCCCACGGCCAGTGCACACAGCACGCCGGCAACGAGGCCCAGGATGATCGATCCGATCGGGCTGAGAGCCGAGCAGGCCGGGGTGATCGCAACCAAGCCGGCAACAATGCCGGATGCGGCACCGAGTGAGGTGGCGTGTCCGTCGCGAATCTTCTCCACCACGAGCCAGCCGATACCTGCGGCGCAGGTGGCCACGAAGGTGTTCAGGAAAACAACCGATGCGGTGTTGTTGGCAGCGAGGGCGGAACCTGCGTTGAATCCGAACCAGCCGAACCACAGCAGACCGGCGCCGATCATGACGAGGGTCAGGTTGTGCGGACGCATGGGGTTCTTCTTCCAACCCACTCGACGTCCGATCACGATCGCGAGCGCAAGACCGGCCGCACCTGCATTGATGTGAACAGCGGTACCACCGGCGAAGTCGATGACTCCGAGCTTGAAGATCCAACCGCCTGCGGCCCATACCCAGTGAGCAACCGGGAAGTAAACGATGGTCGCCCACAGTGCCGCGAACACCATCCACGCTGAGAACTTGGTGCGGTCTGCGATGGCGCCGGCAATGAGACCCACAGTGATGCACGCGAACATTGCCTGGAAGGCGACGAAGGCCATGGCGGGCAGTGCTGCATCAGGTGAATCAGCCATCAGGCTGGTGAGCCAGGCATTTTCAGTAATGCTGCCCAGAAGTCCGGCGTCACCGATATCGGTGCCGAAGGCCATCGAGTAGCCGAAGGCCACCCACAAGATGCCGACAACGAAAAGTGAGCCCATGACCATCATGAGCATGTTGAGTACTGACTTCGATCGGACCATGCCTCCGTAGAAGAAGGCGAGGCCCGGGATCATCAGCAAGACCATCGCGGCGCTAGTTAGCACCCACGCGGTATTGCCCGTATCGAGAGCGGATTCCATGCGAGTCTCCCTCCAAGGCTTGTGTTGCTCGCTGGGGAGACAATGTTCGACACGCATTTCGTCGAGCGACGGCCCGTGTTACCGACGCATCACGAAATCAGCTGAGGCGTTACGTGCGTGTTACGGATTGCCAGATCAGGCAAGAAGAGCATCCACGAATGCGGCGGGATCGAAGGGCGCAAGGTCGTCAGGGCCTTCACCCAGGCCCACGAGCTTGACCGGAACACCCAGTTCGCGCTGGACCGCCACGACGATTCCGCCCTTGGCGGTGCCATCAAGCTTCGTCAGGGCGATGCCCGTGACGTCGACAACTTCTGAGAAGACCTTGGCTTGCGTGAGCCCGTTCTGGCCCGTGGTCGCGTCGAGGACCAAGATCACCTCATCAACAGGTGACTGCTTCTCGATGACACGCTTGACCTTGCCGAGTTCGTCCATCAGGCCGGTCTTGGTGTGCAAACGGCCGGCGGTGTCGATAACAACGGTGTCGACATCGGAGGCGGCGCCGATCTGCACCGCGTCGAAAGCCACAGCGGCAGGGTCACCGCCCTCAGGGCCGCGCACGACTGCGGCGCCGACACGATCGCCCCAGGTCTGCAGTTGATCTGCCGCGGCTGCTCGGAAGGTGTCAGCCGCGCCGAGTACGACGGTGCGACCGTCGGCTACGAGGAGTCGAGCAAGCTTGCCGGTTGTCGTGGTCTTGCCGGTGCCATTGACGCCCACCACGAGCACGACTGCAGGGCGACCAGGAACTTCGGTCACCACAGTACGATCCATGCTCGGGTCGACGAGTGCGAGAAGTTCTTCGCGCAGCATGGCTTCAACATTGCCAGTGCCATCGACGCGAACTCGAGTGCGCAGTCGTTCGACGAGTTCCATGGTCGGACCCACGCCAAGATCTGCCACGAGGAGTGTCTCCTCGATTTCGTCCCAGGTTTCGTCGTCGATGGAATCGCGGCTCAGCAGCGCAAGCAGACCCTTGCCGAGCGCGTTATTGGACCGTGCAAGCCGTGTGCGAAGTCGTTGCAGGCGCCCGGCCGACGGTTCCGGGATTTCAAGTCCGGCGAGTTCTTCGAGATCGGTATCGACATCGGTATCAAGGACGAGTGCATCCTCGATGGCTTGCCGGAGTTCAGCATCCGCAGAGCCCGACTCGAGTAGATCGATGCCGACCGCCGCGTCGATCGACGGGGCGCGTGCCTGACTGTCGTCATCACTGACTCCCCCGGCACCCGCACGTTGGGCGGGAACAATCGGAGCATCAGGTGACTGGCGGCGGTTGCGCGCGATGACGACGATGACGATCACGGCGATCACCACGAGGACGATCGCAATTACGGCATAGATGAGCCCATTGCTCATGCGGTGGCAGCCTCAGTCTCGCGAAGCCGCTGGCCGATGACCTGAGTGACGCCATCACCGCGCATCGAAACGCCGTAGAGCGCATCGGCAATTTCCATGGTGCGCTTCTGGTGAGTGATCACGATGAGCTGCGAGGTATCGCGAAGCTCCTCGATGATGTCGATCAGACGGCCGAGGTTGACATCGTCAAGTGCGGCCTCGACCTCGTCGAGGACGTAGAACGGGCTCGGGCGGGCCTTGAACAGTGCGACCAAGAAAGCCACCGCGGTCAGTGAGCGCTCACCACCGGAAAGCAGTGACAGGCGCTTGACCTTCTTGCCCGGCGGGCGAGCCTCGACATCGACACCCGTATTGAGCATGTCGCTCGGGTCGGTCAGGATCAGGCGACCTTCGCCACCGGGGAACAGCCGGGAGAAGACGCCCTCGAATTCGCGTTCGATCTCGGCGTAAGCCTCGGTGAAGACCTGCTCGACGCGAGAGTCGACCTCCTTGATGATGTCGAGGAGATCGTCACGGGTGCGCTTGAGGTCGTCGAGCTGCTCGGTCAGGAAGCGATGACGCTCTTCCATCGCCGTGAATTCCTCGAGGGCAAGTGGGTTCACTCGTCCGAGCAGTGCAAGATCACGCTCGGCTGCCTTCAGGCGCTTCTCCTGCTCAGCGCGCACGAACGGGTAAGGCTCGGGTGCAGGTGCATCGGCGGGAATCTCATCGCCGGGCGATACTGCACTTGGTGGGACGAGAACGCTCGGACCGTACTCGGCGAGCAGAATCTCGGTCTCGATGCCGAAATCTTCCATGACCTTGATCTCAAGAGCCTCGATGCGCATACGTTGCTCGGCGCGAGCCACCTCATCACGATGCACGGTGTCCTTCAGGCGATCGAGCTCGGTGGCGAGCTCGCGCATCTGAGAGCGCAGAGTAACGAGCGTGGCGTCACGCTCCTTCTTCGCGCTTTCACCTTCAGCACGCTCGGCTGCAGCTGCAGCCACGGAGCGCTCGACGCGTGACAGTGCGATGCGAGCGCCTGAGAGAACCGCCTGCGCGACCACGAGCTCGCGTGCTCGACGCTCACGGCGTTCGATCGCTGCAATTCGAGCCTGACGCTCTGCCTCGGCTGCGCGCTCGAGCTGCGCCGCGCGAGCACCGATCGCAGTGACGCGCTCCTCGCCCGTGCGAAGTGCCAGACGCGAATCGACTTCGTGCTGGCGCGAGGACTTGGCTGCCTCTGCGGTTGCCTGGCGATTGTCGTCGGCCGTATCTGGTTCGGGTGCCGCCTGCGCTTGGTTAAGCCGACCCTGAAGCTCACTCAGCGTAACTTCGTCCTGAGCAAGCGCGGGACGCGCCGCATCAAGCGCCAAGGTCAGACGCTCGGCCTCCGCAAGAGCCGCACGCGCCACCTGGCCGAGCTGGCCGAGCTGCTCGGCAACCGCAGCCATTCGCGCATCTGACTCATGCAGGCGAGACAGCGTCGACTCAACGACAGCAGATGCCTGCACCTGCGCATCACGAGCCGCAACCATCTCGAAGCGTGCACGCTCGAGTGCAGCGGTCACACCATCAAGTTCCTCGCGAGTCTCGTCGTAGGCAGCCTGCACCTCGAGAAGGCTCGGAGCACTGGTCGAGCCACCATGTACGACACCACTGCCAAAGACATCACCAGCTTCAGTGACGAAGATCAGCGAAGGATTCGCGCGATGCGCGGAGGCTGCTGCGTTGACATCGGATACGAGTACGTGACCCGCAAGCAGCCGATCGACGGCCGGTCGCAGGGAATCATCACAGCGCACGAGATCGCGAAGCCAACGCCCAGTGGGCGCGTAGCCGGGGTTCGTGACGGGAGCAGCCTGAGGATCAGCGATGACCAGCGCAGCGCGGCCGGCATCTTGATCCTTGAGCAGGACCAACGACGCGACAGCGGAATCAACACCGCGCACGACAACGGAGTCAGCCACGTCACCAAGTGCAGCCGCGACAGCAGCTTGCGCACCGTGTTCGACATGCAGCAATGAGGCCAGTGATCCGAGCACGCCCGGCACGCGATCGCTTGCGGCTACCAGAACAGAAGCTGCGTCCTTGCGCGCGAGGCCGAGCTCGAGTGCTTCCAGACGTGCACTGAGGGCAGCGCGTTCGCGCTCCTTGACGGATTCAAGAGTGCGCAGCTCCTCTACGCGGGCGTCGGCGCGCTCGAGCGCACTCTGTGCACCCTCATGCTCCTCGTCAAGCCCGACTTCGCCTTCGTCGAGCCCAGCGACCTGCACCTCAATGGCGTGGAACTCGCGCTGAGCACTTTCACCGCGGTCGGTGGCCTCGGCTACCGACGCCGACAGTCGCTCGATCTCGTGACTGCGAGTCTCAAGCCGCGAGGTGGCGGCATTGACCTGACCGGCCAGTCGGGCCAGGCTCTCGCGTCGATCGGCTGCGGCACGCTCAAGCTCAGCGACGCGACGCTCTTCGGCAGCTGCTGCTTGCTCAGCGGCCGCACGCGCGATCTCTGCTTCGGACAATGCCTGGCGGGCGGCCTCGACCTCACGTCCGAGTTCGAACTCCTGGGCGCGCAGTGAGCGCGCCTCTGCCTCGATCTGCTCGGGATCGCGACCGGAAGCTTCTTCCTCTGCCTCGGGCTGGAGATTGCGAACCCGCTCGACGCCGAGTTGAACAAGGCCGTTGAAACGCTCGCTGAGGCCGCTCAGCTTGAACCAGGTCTCCTGTGCTGCGGTCAAACGCGGGGCGTCGGTTTGCGCGATGGTCTCAAGCTCGCCTTCGCGGGCGACGAGGGTGGCGAGTGAGGTTTCGACTTCAGCCTGACGCTCCCGCAGTGCAGTCTCGTCGGCAACCTCGGCCTCGTGCGCATCGCGCAGGGTGACGAGATCATCGGCGAACAAGCGCAGCCGTGCATCGCGCACATCGGTCTGGATGACTACCGCGCGACGGGCCACCTCTGCTTGACGCCCGAGGGGCTTGAGCTGTCGGCGTAGTTCGGTGGTGAGATCCTCGAGTCGGGTCAGGTTGGCGCCCATCGCATCGAGCTTGCGCAGTGCTTTCTCCTTGCGACGGCGATGCTTGAGCACGCCAGCTGCTTCCTCGATGATTCCGCGGCGCTCTTCAGGAGTGGCCTCGAGGATCGACGTGAGTCGGTTCTGGCCGATGATCACGTGCATTTCGCGGCCGATACCGGAGTCGCTCAGCAACTCCTGGACATCGAGGAGTCGGCAAGGCTGGTTGTTGATGGAGTACTCGGAGCCGCCATTGCGGAAGAGAACGCGAGAGATGGTGACCTCGGAGTACTCGATCGGCAGTGCACCGTCGGAGTTGTCAATGGTGAGCGAGACCTCAGCGCGACCCAAGGGGGCGCGACCGGTGGTGCCGGAGAAGATGACGTCTTCCATCTTGCCGCCGCGCAGGCTCTTGGCACCTTGCTCGCCCATGACCCACGCAAGAGCGTCGACGACGTTCGACTTGCCCGAACCGTTGGGGCCGACCACACAGGTCACGCCCGGCTCGAAGTGCAAGGTCGTGGCCGAGGCGAACGACTTGAAGCCCTTGAGGGTCAAATTCTTAAGGTGCACGGTTCTCCGCTGGTCAGGCGCGGGGAAGGGCGCTTGGGACGAATCGGGGCAAGCCTATCCCGCGCCCGCACCGCGATCTGACGGCAACCAAAAGTCGTGACCGTGCGCCACTGGCCGGACGAGGATCAGCCCACCACCGCGCGTGCCACAAAGGCAATGAAGGGGATTCCGGCCACCATATTGACGGGGAATGTCATCGCCAGAGCGCAGGTGATCGCCAGGCCCTCATTGGCCGCCGGGAGAGCGAGACGAACAGCGGCCGGGGCGGCGATATAGGAGGCGCTGGCGCACAGCACGCCCAGCATCGTGGCACCTCCGACGCCGAGTCCGGCTGCGGCACCCGCGAGCACCCCCGCTGTTCCCGCGAGGAAGGGGAAGGCGACGGCGAAGACCACGAGCCCGGGCCCTGCGCTGGCGAAAGCGCCAAGTCGAGTGGCCACCGTGATGCCCATCTGAAGCAGGAAGAAGCTCAGCACGCCGACGAAGAGACCTCCGAAGAATGGTTCGACGGCCACGAAGCGTGTCGGCCCGGCCAGGGCACCGATCACGACGCCGCCCACCAAGAGCATGATCGACGGGCTGGTGATGACCTCGCGTGCACTTTCCCGCAGTTCGCTCATCTGCCGCCCTCGAGAGCTCCCCAACATGAGCCCGACGATGATGCCCGGGATCTCCATGATCGCCAGCAAGGTGACGACGTAACCCTCCACGAACACGTCGGCTGCCTCGAGAAAGACCAGCGCAGCGGTGAAGGTGACGAGTGAAGTTGAGCCGTAGTGCGCCGCAAGTGCTCCCCGATCCACTTTCGGGAGTCGGGTCATTGCTCGCAGAGCAACGAAGGTGAGCAGGGGTATCGCGATGCCCAGCACGATGGTCGCCACGATGGGCCAAGCCAGGTCGGCAACATCGGCCGTGCGGAGCGAAACCCCACCCTTGATACCGATCGCAATGAGCAGGTAGAAGGTGAGGAAGCGCATCACGCTGTCGGGGATGCGCAGATCTGACTTCAACCGAGTGGCGATTACGCCCAGCGCAAAGCACAGGATCGGAATCGACAGGAGATTTCCGAGGGTGAGTGACCAGATGTCCATGAACGCCTGTTACTCCGGCCGCTGCGCGTGCAGGAGGTAGGCCGAGGCCAGGAACAGCCCCTTCCACCCCGACGCGTCATCCTCCAGTGCAACGGAGTCGAGGCGGTAGGACTGAGCGACGTCGCGCTCAATCGCCGGCATGCCTGCATGGAAGTGGAAGGGAATGATGCGCGGGTCCTTGAGCCCGAGCTCCCGGGCAATGTCGACGGACTCGAAGGGCACGTGGAAGGCCTCCGGGTGGATGACCCCGGACGGAATCTCAAGATTCAGTCGCTTCTGGAGCTGTGCGTCAACCGCCGCGCGTACCTCTGGGGAGGCATCGCCGAGCAGCCGTTCGCTGATGAACTCCTCGGTGTAGCGATTGAAAGTAACGAGGGAGAACAGTGCATTCCTGAACTCGAAGAACACGTGACCGCCAGGACGTACGAGGCTCACTGCATTGAGAATTGCCTGCCGGACGGAGGCCACGTGCGGGAGCACGCCCATGGCGATGAGCACATCGAAACTGCCTGCACCCGGAAACTCTGCATAGGAGGCGGGATCTTCGAGGTCAGCCAGGATGATGCGATCGGGATCCTGACCCGCCTCGAGTAGCTCCTTCTTGCTGCTCTCGACACACGCTGCGTCTCGGTCGAAACCCGCGAAGGTGAGGCCATTACCCGTGAAGAGGGGAATGGCACGGCCCATGCCGACCCCAATCTCGACCAGGGACAGTCCGGCGGGCTCGGGCAGTGCCGCGAACACGTGGCGGAAAGCAAAGTGGTTGGCCGGATAGTCCACAGTGGGATTCAGGCAGGCTGCGGCGGTTGCGCTCTCGTACTCCTCAAAGTTCATATGACGCATAATACACGTATTTTCTTTCGCGTATATACTTTCAGGAACGGAAGGAGGGGCTGTGTCGCAATGGACGTTCTTGACCAACCACGCTCATGTGCTGATTCACCTGGCCGGCGCACCTGATTCCCGCATCCGCGATGTCGCCTCAGCCGTCGGCATCACCGAGAGATCAGTCCAGGGAATCCTGCACGATCTTGAGGAAGCGGGCTACGTCACCACCACCAAGGTTGGGCGGCGCAACACGTACAGCATCGAGTCCGAGCTGAGATTCCGCCATCCCGCCGAAGCCGACCACCGCATCGGCGAGCTACTCGGCATCTTCGGCTCCCCAGCCGCCGCCTCAGCGGAGTGACTTAGCGCTGACAGCGCGGGCAGAAGAAGCTCGAACGATTCATGAAGTGCTCACGACGGATCGTCGCGCCGCAGCGGTGACAGGGTTCGCCCTCTTGCCCGTACGCATCCAGCGATCTGTCGAAGTATCCGCTTTCACCGTTGACGTTCACGTACAGGGCATCGAAACTCGTGCCGCCTTGGGCCAGAGCATCGGTCATGACGTCGCGTACGTGCGACAGGAGTTCGCGTGCCTTGGCACGACTGATTCCACCGGTGGCTCGACGACCGTGGATCCGCGCTCGCCACAGCGACTCGTCGGCGTAGATATTGCCAATGCCTGAAATGAGCGCCTGTTCGAGCAATGCCCTCTTGATCTCGGTGTCCTTGGCTCGCAGTCGAGTGATGAATCCTTCATCATCGAATGACGGATCAAGTGGATCACGAGCGATGTGCACGATGTCGGCCGGCAGTTGCCCGTGAAGATCGTCAGGAACGAGCTCGGCCGTCATCAGGCCGCCGAAGGTTCGCTGATCAACGAACCTGAGTTCGCGTCCATCATCATCGAAACGAATGCGCACGCGAAGATGCTTCTCGTCTGCAGAATCATCAGGCTGCATGAGGAGTTGACCGCTCATACCGAGGTGCGCGACAAGCGCCGTGCCGTCGTCGAGTGGCAGCCACAGGTACTTGCCCCGCCTACTCACGCATCGCACGGTGCGACCCACGAGTGCGGCTCCGAGTGGGCCTTCTTGCCTGCGCACGGCACGCTCGTGCAGGACATCAACAGTGCGAATGGTTCGTGAACTCACATGCTCAGCGAGTCCGCGCCGCACGACCTCGACCTCCGGAAGCTCGGGCATCAGTGACCCGCGATCTCCCGCAAGGTGGCGTACGCATGCGAGGCCGCGTGCTGCTCGGCGATCTTCTTGGAACGACCAATGCCCTCACCAAGAATCTGGTCACCAAGACGCACCCGTGCGTGGAACTCCTTCTCGTGATCGGGCCCCTGATCGGTCACCAGGTACTCGGGAACCCCAAGGCCTGCATCAGCAGCCGCCTCCTGCAACGAGGTCTTCCAATCGAGTCCGGCACCGAGATCGGCGGACGCTTCGATGAGCGGACCGAACATCCGAAGCACGAATTGGCGCGAAATCTCTAGACCCGATGACAGGTAGACGGCACCGATGACGGCCTCCATCGCATCGGCGAGAATTGATGACTTATCGCGACCGCCGGTGGTTTCCTCGCCACGACCCAAGAGCATGTAGCGACCGAGATCGAGAGTGCGTGCAACTTCCGCACAGGCGCGCGCGTTCACGACCGCCGCGCGCAGTTTCGCGAGTTGTCCCTCCGGCACATCAGGGAATTTCGCATAGAGGCATTCGGTGATGACGATGCCGAGCACTGAGTCACCGAGGAACTCGAGGCGCTCGTTCTCCGGAATACCGCCATGCTCGTAGGCGTACGAACGGTGAGTCGTGGCCTGATCCAGAAGTTCACGGCTGACCGGTGCCTGTAGATCAGCTTCGAGCGCAGCGAGTTCCTGATCGCGCTTGATGATGCCGGTCATGGAGTCGACACCAGCGCGGAGAATGTCGATTGAGTCTCCGCCACGATGTCATGCTCGGCGACTCGAGCCGCCAGACGAATACAGGCGGCAATCTCAGCGGGTGACCCAGCACCGTGACCGATCACGGTGACTCCGTTAACACCGAGCAGCATTCCACCGGCAAAGTCGCCGGTTGCTGTCTGCGTGACCAGACGCCGCGCTGGCGCATGATCGCCGTAGGACTCCCCCAGTCTGGCTGCTGTCCAGGTCACGGCGCCCTCAATGCCCTTGAGCAGGACATTGCCGGTGAAGCCGTCGGTGACAATGACTTGGGCTCGCTCGCCGCGCGAGACGTCATGGCCTTCGACCGGGCCGGCGTAACGCATCCCGAATCCCGGGAGGATCTGGCGAAGTAGTGAATCGGTGACCGAACGGAGAACGTCGCCCTTACCGGGCTCACTTCCGATGCTGAGCAACCCTATGACCGGATCTGCGATATCTAGCGCGTGCGCGTAGCACCAGCCGGCGAGGGCGAAGTGCAACAAGGTGTCAGCGGTTGCGTCGAGCACCGCGCCGGCGTCGACAAGCACGACAGGACCATGTGTCGCGGGCAGTACGACGGCGAGCGCTGGTCGGGTCATGCCCGGCACGCGACCCAAGGTGAGTGCCGCGGCTGCCACGGCAGCACCGGTATGACCCACGGTCACCCATGCATCGGCAAGCCCATCGCGCACCGCGGATGCAGCTACGGAGACGCTGTACCTGTCTGACTCGCGAAGGAGCGCCAGCGGATCGGCGTCCATGGGGATAACGGAATCAGCATCGAGGATGCGGACTCTTGCGGGATCAATTCCGCGTGCGGTGAGGAGTTCGGTCGCTACGACCGAGGGGCCCACGAGGACGAGGTCGATGCCGGGCTCGTCGATGAGAGCCAGGACGGCATCCGCCACGACCTCGGGAGCACCGTCACCGCCGAGAAGATCAACGGCGACGCGACTCAACGGATCAGACGTCGAGAACGCGACGCTTGGCGTACGTGCCGCAGGTCGGGCACGCGGTGTGCGCGAGCTTCTTCTCACGGCAGTTGGTGCAGGTCACGATTGCTGCTGCGCTGGTCTTCCACTGCGAGCGACGGCTACGAGTGTTGGAGCGTGAGGTCTTCCGCTTCGGAACGGCCACGGTTCATCCCAATCTGTGTGTACTGCTGAGGTCTCTGCATCGCGAACGGTCAGCGTGAGTGCAGGACCGGTGAGCCCCATAAGTGTAGGGCCTCTCGGGGAGTGCCGTTACCGCTGGCTGTCGTCCGGCGGCACGAGGCCGCCTAAGGCGGCCCAACGGGGGTCGATCTGCTCATGGGCATGGTCGGGCGCCTCGGCGAGCAAAATGCCGCATTCTGGACATAGGCCAGGGCAGTCGGCTGAGCACAGCGGGGCAAGTGGCAAGGCCAGCACGACCGCATCGCGCAGCACCTCAGTGAGATCGATGAGGTCGTCCTCGATGACAGGAAGGGCTTCGTCCTCATCGCCCTCCGCACTCGGCAAGGTGGCGCCGCGAGCGTCGGTGGCCGGGTACTCGAACATCTGGGCGATTTCCAGGGTCTCGGCCCAGCCGACGGGCTCCAGACAGCGGGCGCACTCCCCCTCGACCTCGATATCGGCAGAGCCCGATACCCACACGCCCTCCATGACTGATTCCAGGCGCAGATCAAGCTCGATCGTCGAATCGATGGGCACCCGAGCCATGACGACGCCGAAATCGGCGGGGGCGGCCACGTCACGCTCGACGGCAATCATCGAGCCGGGCCGGCGCAGCAACTGCAGGGCGCGCGTATCGATGACCAGCGGGTCGAGCGGGTCTGGGCCGGTTTTGCTCATCGGCGATCGTCGTAGAAGTCGCCGGACGGGCCTTCCTCGAAGAACTCGCCTTCGACTTCAGCGGTCTCAGGAGCAAGCTCCTCGTACATCTGGGCGCGCAGGCGGTCGCGTCCGCGATCAACAGTCTGCAGTGTCTTATGCAAGGTGATCTCGAAGGTGGCCAGCTTGGCGTCGATGTAATCATCGGTCTCGCGCCGCATCTGGGCGGTCTCGCCGGCAACCTGACGTCTCAAGGCATCGGCCTCGGAGACGGCGGCGAGATAGACCTCATGCTCAGAGACCATGCGGTCTGCGTCAGCCCGAGCGCGCTCGAGAAGGCGATCAGCCTCGCGGCGACCATCTTGGACAACGGCCTCGCGATCGGCGAGCAATTCATCGGCCCGGTGCACGGATTCGGGAAGTAGCTGGCGAATCTCCTCGATGAGGTCAAGCACCTGCCCGCGATTGACCAGGCACGACGCGGACAGCGGCATCGCCTTGGCATCCTCGATGAGGACGCCGAGTTCGGTGAGCCGTTCTTGAATATCCACGTTGCTCCTTTGGACAGCTTGTGCGGTGCGATCCCGCGAGGGATTACTTACCTAGTGTGGCCGAAATCTTCGCGGTCAGGCGCTCCAACACGGGGTCGGGCAGCAGACCCGAGACATCTCCCCCATAGGTAGCGACTTCCTTGATTAGGCTTGAAGAGATGTAGCTGTAAAGAGGATTGGTCGAGATAAACAAGGTCTCGACGGCGGCCAGGCGGTAATTCATCTGAGCCATCTGCAGTTCGTAGTCGAAGTCACTTACCGCGCGCAGACCCTTGACGATCGCCTTGATGCCGTGATCGCGGCAGTAGTCGACCAAGAGGCCGTGAAAGGAATCGATGCGCACGTTGCCGAGCGGAGCAACCGTCTCTTCCAGCATCTCGATGCGCTCTTCGACCGTGAACAGACTCGACTTTGTCTTGTTGATCAAGACGGCGACGATGACCTCGTCGGCCATCTCGGACGCGCGTGCGAATACATCGAGATGACCATTGGTCACGGGGTCGAACGACCCGGGGCATACCGCTGTGCGCATGTCAGGAGCCTTCCGCCGAAAGTTCACTCGTCGAGACATCCTCGCCGACGGCTCGACCGTACCAAAGGACGGTATCGCCCATGCGTCGTGACTGGTTCTCCCAGTCATCAGGAAATGGTGACTCGTTCTCACGAGCGGGTCGCTCGATCACGACATGTGCGTCAGCGGCCAGCCAGCCAGCGGCGACGAGATCGGCCACGAGCGCTCGCATCACCGAGATCGACACGTCATAAGGAGGGTCTGCCAGCACGATGTTCGCGGGGGCAGCGGCCGGGGGACGCACTCGCGCCACCACCGCGGCGTCCGACGAAAGCACGTGAGCACCGGGTAAGCCGAGAGTTTCGATATTCGACGCAATAACCGTGGCCGCAGCTCGGTTGTTCTCGATAAGCCATACCTCCCGAGCGCCGCGGCTCAGCGCCTCAAGACCCAGTGCGCCAGAGCCTGCGTAGAGGTCGAGCACGCAGATGTCGGCCCAGTCGAGACCGTCGGCGAGTAGTCGGGATTGCAGGGCTGAGAACAAGGACTCGCGCACTCGATCCGAGGTCGGCCTCGTGCCCTTCGCCGGCACTTTCAGAGTGCGCCCTCTCGCGACGCCGCTGATGATCCGGGTCATGCTTTCTCCAGGTAATCGGTGCTCTGTTCGGCGGTGAGCCGCGCAAGTGCGTGACGAAGTGCCGGGTGACCGGCCAGGGTCGGATCATCCCTGATCACGGCATCAGCGTCTGCACGTGCCCGGGCAATGACATCCTCGTCACGCAGGACTTCGAGCAATCTCAGCGAACTTCGCCGGCCCGACTGGATCGCGCCGAGCACATCGCCCTCGCGACGCAATTCAAGGTCGAGCTGAGACAACTCAAATCCGTCGATAGTGCTGGCCACGGC
>JBIJBU010000025.1:0-19131 GCA_044345075.1 Candidatus Nanopelagicales bacterium
CTGCCGAGACTGTCGAGTACTTCCTTGCCCAGGGAGTTCACATCAACGTGATCTCCGGTGACAACCCCGCAACCGTGGGTGCCATTGCCCGCGAGGCAGGCATCCCTGGCGCCGATCATCCTTACGACGCTCGCGATCTACCGGCCGATCTCGAGGGCATGGCCGAGGTGATGCAGACGCAGTCGGTCTTCGGCCGAGTTACGCCGCTGCAGAAGCAATCCATGGTCGATGCACTGCATTTGCGAGGCTCCACTGTCGCGATGACGGGAGACGGCGTCAATGACGTACTTGCCCTGAAGAATGCCGATCTCGGTATTGCCATGGGCTCCGGTAGCGGTGCGACGCGCGCGGTTGCACAGCTGGTGCTATTGAACGATCGCTGGTCGGTGATGCCGAGCGTCGTCGCCGAAGGACGGCGCGTACTGGGCAATATCGAGCGCGTATCCGACGTCTTCCTGACGAAGTCCTTCTACGCCATGATCATCTCGATCATGGTGGGAATCTTCGCCTTCGAATTTCCCTTCCTGCCACGGCATCTTTCGGTGATCGGCGCGTTGACAATCGGTATCCCGGGATTCTTTCTCGCTCTCATGCCCAACACTGAGCGCTTCCGGCCGGGTTTCTTCCGGCGAGTCCTCCTGTTCTCCGCACCTGCGGGAGTGATTGCCGCCGGCGCGGCGCTACTCAGTTACTTCTGGGCATTGCGGCTGGGCGAGCCGGTGGGCAGCGCCCAGAGTGCCGCCACGGTTACCTTGTTCATCGTCACGACAGCGGTGCTGTTGCAATCGGCACGACCACTGAATTGGATCAGGCTCGGAATCGTGGCGCTGATGATCGTGATGTTCCTCGCCGTGCTCTTTATCCCTTGGCTCTCGAATTTCTTTGCCCTGAGCCTCGCACCTGAGAAGTACTCGCTCGTTGCGATCGTCAGCGGTCTGGTCGGTGCAGCGCTTGTGTGGGTCGCCGTTATCGTCACCGACCGCTGGCGCAAGGCGTGATCACTCGCCCCCTTGTCGGACTGTCAACCTCCTCGGTGTATCCCGAGTCGACCGCGGCGGCCTTCGAGATCGCTGTGGCTCTCGGCTACGACGGCATTGAGGTCATGGTCGGCACCGATGCCACCAGTCAGGATTCTGTCGCGCTGCGCTCCCTGGTCGAGCATTACCAAATCCCGGTCATTTCCATTCATGCTCCGTGCCTGCTTGTCACACAACGCGTCTGGGGCACTGAGCCGTGGGGCAAGCTGCAGCGTGCAAAGGATGTTGCCGAGTTGCTGGGAGCTTCGACAGTGGTCGTGCACCCGCCCTTTCGCTGGCAGCGCGGTTATGCGCGTGAGTTCGTCTCGGGATTGCAGCGGATGTCTGATGAGACTGATGTGCGCTTCGCGGTCGAGAACATGTTCCCGTGGCGTGCAGCCGGGCGCGATCTCGCGGCCTACGCGCCGAGCTGGGATATCCGCGATGACGATTACCCGCATACGACCCTCGATTTCTCGCACACCGCCGTCTCGCGCACTGATCCACTGCTGATGGCACACGATCTCGGCAGTCGTCTCTCGCATATCCATCTTGCTGATGGCACGGGCTCGGCTCGCGATGAGCATCTCGTGCCCGGTCGCGGCACCCAGCCCGTGGCCGAGGTACTCGATTACCTGGTCGAGGAGGCATTCGTCGGGGCGATCATCGTGGAGGTTTCCACCCGCGGCTGCTCGTCGCGCGAGGAGCGCGCGGCCGATCTTGCCGAGGCGCTGGCATTCGCGCGGCAGCCTTTCGACCTCCTTCGTTAGTACGCTGCGGTCATGGTGAAGGATCCGCGCGGCCCGATTCTCGATGCTGCACGCCTGGCCTTTGCCTCACGTGGGTACGCGTCAACCACGGTGAAGTCCGTCGCGGTTGCGGCTGGCGTTGCGCCTGCTGTCGTGAAGTCTCTCTACGACAACAAGGAGCAGCTGTTCGCTGCCGCGATGCAGTTGCCGGTCAACCCGAGTCATGCCATTCCGGCGCTCTTCGCTCAAGGTCTCGACGGCATGGGAGAACGCATCGTGCGCCTCGCGCTCACGATGATGTCCGAGAATCGCGTACGCAGTGATGTCACTGGGGTGGTGCAGTCGTCACCGCGCATCGAGAAGAGTGCCCGCGCAGTTGCCGAGTTCATGCACCTCTCGCTCGTGGACTCACTCGTGACCGCCCTGGGCGTCCCCGACGCACGCATGCGCGTCTCACTCATTTCCTCGCACCTCGCCGGCCTGGCTGCCACCCGGTACGTCATTCACCTCGAACCCTTGGCATCAGCGTCTGATGACGAGATCGTGCGCATCTACGGTCCGTTGATTCAAGATCTGCTTGATCCGACCTGCCCGCTGACAGGTCGTCGTTAAGTGGGCTTACTCGACTTCTTGACTCGCGCCCGCTCACTTGAGCAGGCATGCGAGGTGGCGATGGCCCTCGCCGACGAGGGCTACTGGATCGCCCTGCGCAGCGAGGCTGATCTCAACGCTGATCAACTGCACCGGGCGAGCATCGCCCTGCAGGCCGCCGGCGTTGAGGCCGTCAGCGAGATCAGCCTGCCGATGACCTCCGTGGCGGATGCCTCGTGGGCCATGACTCCCGCGCTCGGCTGGGTATTCACCGGCACCGAGAATTCCCCGCTCGAGGCGAGCCTTCCCTCGCGACTGAGCGGTTTCGGCGAGCTCGCTTCGGTGAGCCGCGCCGCCGCCTTGCGACAGACCGAGAACGATTGCCGTGCAGCGCAATCCCTGCGTGTGCAGCTGATCAGTGGTGAGGCGCGCAGAGGAGAACGCGACTTCTATCCGTCCTCCCTGGAGGTCGACAAGGCCTATGTGCGATGCGCGAAGGCGCTCCTGCGCGATTCGCCTTCCCCTGCCTTCGTCACGGCCGATGATCGCCTTATCGAGATCCTGCAGGCCCTGGCGCTGCGATTAGGCCGCGCACCTGGCGAGTATGAGTTCTGCCTGGCACATGGCCGCGGCGAGAATAGGCAGCGGGCACTTCGCGATGTGGGGGAGAAAGTGCGCATCGCCATCGCGTTCGAGATGAGGGAGACCAATGACTGACACCGCACTTCGCATCGCGATCCTCGGCGGCGGCGTCATGGGGGAGACCCTGGCCTCTGGCTTCCTGGCCCGGCTGACTCCGACCCCTGCGGTCTGCGTGGCAGAGAAGCGGCCAGAGCGGGCCGCGGAGCTCGCCGATCGCCTGGGTGTGCGTATTGCCTCCATGTCTGAGGCCGTGTCCGATGCCGATGTCGTGGTGCTTGCCGTGAAGCCCCAGGATTTTCGGGCGATGCTTGCCGAGCTCGCACCATCCCTGCGCCCTGGAGTTCTGGTGATCTCCATCGCTGCGGGTATCCCGACCTCGGTGATGGAAGAGAACCTGCCGGGCGTTGCGGTCGTGCGAGTCATGCCCAATACCCCGGCGCGAATCAATCGCGGGGTCGCCGGCATCAGTGCTGGCTCCGCCTGCACGGCAGCAGACCTCGATCTCGCGGCACGGCTCATGGAGTCCGTCGGAGTCGTGGTGCGGGTGCCGGAGCGGCTTCAGGACGCTGTCACGGCGGTGTCGGGCAGTGGCCCGGCCTATGTCTTCTACCTCGCTGAAGCGATGATCGCCGCGGGCATCGAGATGGGCCTTTCGGCTTCGGATGCTCGACTCATGGCAGTGAACACGATTCTCGGCGCCGGCGAGCTGATGGCTTCCAGTAATGAGGATCCTGCTGTGCTGCGCGCGAATGTCACGTCACCGAATGGCACCACCGCTGCGGCGATTGCGAGCATGGATTCATCCGCAATTCGAGACGCGGTGATCAGTGCGATGGCAGCTGCACGTGATCGCAGCATCGAGCTTTCCGGCAGTTAAGTGGATCGAATTACGTCACTGTAATTAACTCAGTCCACGTGGGAAACATCATCAATTTCCCAATCAACTTTCACAGTCGCACCACAAGACACTAGTCTTCCGCCACGTCATTGAATTGTTGTTCACCGGAGGGGACCTGGTGCGATTCAGTGCAGAGAGTTCGGTGAATATGTCCACGACCCCCGAGCGCGCCTTTTCCGAGGTTCGCTTCCTGACCGTTGCCGAGGTTGCCTCGGTTATGCGCGTGTCGAAGATGACCGTGTATCGACTGGTGCATGGGGGAGACCTGCCTGCAGTCCGCGTCGGACGTTCCTTCCGCGTCCCGGAGCAGGCCGTGCACGATTACCTGCGCGATTCGTTCATCGAGACGGCCTAGTTCAAGGCTCTCTCTAGACCCAGATAGGCTTCTGGGACGAAAGCAGGCGATGACATCTCATCGCCCGATATACATGTGAGGATTGTTCATGGGCTCAGTGATCAAGAAGCGCCGCAAGCGGATGGCTAAGAAGAAGCACCGCAAGCTGCTGCGCCGCACTCGAGTCCAGCGCCGCAACAAGAAGTAGGCACTACCGGGGAGGTCTCGTGGGACGCACAGTCCTGGTGACCGGTGTCTCCCGATACCTAGGCGGCAAGGTGGCCGCCCTCCTCGCCGCTGACCCCGGAATTGACCGGGTCATCGGCGTCGATGTCGTAGCACCGACTATGTCCCTCGACTCGGTCGACTTCGTGCGTGCCGATATCCGCAGTCCCGTGATCGCCAAGGTCCTGGGTGAGGCCGGGGTCGACACCGTCGTGCATATGGGTGTCCTGGCGACCCCGCGACAAGCCGGCGGCCGATCAGCGATGAAAGAAATCAACGTCATTGGCACGATGCAGTTGCTGGCCGCCTGCCAGAAGACTGCGAGCGTCAGCTCCTTCATCGTGAAGTCGACCTCGTCGGTGTACGGATGTGGTCCTAAGGATCCCGCGATGTTCACCGAGGAAACAGAGCCTCGGCACACGCCGACCTCCGGATGGGCCAAGGACTCCGTCGAAGTCGAAGGTTATGTACGCAGCTTTTCTCGCCGCCGCCCTGACGTGTGCGTGACCACCTTGCGTTTTGCGAATTTCATCGGCCCGGTCGTGCGCACGCCGATGACCTCCTATTTCGGCCTTCCCGTGATCCCGACCGTGCTCGGCTTCGATGCCCGGCTGCAGTTCGTGCACGAAGACGACGGTCTCGAGGCGCTTCGCAACGCCGTGCACGCACGCAAGCCGGGCACCTTCAATGTCGCAGGCGATGGGGTCATCACGCTGTCGCAGGCAATTCGCCGTGCGGGCAAGCGCCAGGCTCCTGTTCCGCAGTTCATGTTCTCCACGATCGGTCGAAACCTCAGCCGCACGGGCGTCGTCGATTTCTCGCCCGAGCAGATCCGCTTCATGACCTACGGGCGAGTGCTCGATACGAGCGCGTACGCAGAGACCTTCAGCCATCGTCTGAACTACTCGACCCAAGAGGCATTCGCTGACTTCGCCCATCGCGATGAATCCGCACTGGCGGAGGTGCCTAATGCCTGACGAATCCCTGTCACCGTCGAAGGCCGCGCGCCTAGTCGGCAACACGGGGCCGCAGCCCCACGAAGTCATTCGCGATGATCAGGTCGTCGACGATCGCGATCTCGGCCAGTTCCTCTCCGATCGACTCTCGGGCAACTACGAAGTCGATGATTTCGGCTTCGATCCCGAGCTCACTGACAAGGTGCTCATGCAGGCGCTGCGCCCGCTGTATCGAAAGTGGTTCAGGGTCCAGACCAGCGGGCTGCACAACGTGCCTGATGTCGGCGGCGCACTCGTCGTCGGAAATCACTCGGGCACGATCGCCCTTGATGCACTGATGACCCAGGTGGCACTGCTCGATGATCATCCGGCTCGCCGGCACCTGCGCATGCTCGCGGCCAATCTCGTCTTCGAGACACCCTTCGTCGGTGAACTCGCGCGCAAGGCCGGTCACACACTCGCCTGCACTCCTGATGCCGAGCGGCTACTCACCTCGGGTGAACTCGTAGGCGTATGGCCCGAAGGCTTCAAGGGCACGGGTAAGCCCTTTAGTGAGCGATACAAGCTGCAGCGCTTCGGGCGCGGAGGCTTCGTGGCTGCTGCGCTTCGCACGCGCACGCCGATCATTCCGACGGCCGTGATCGGTGCCGAGGAGACCTATCCGATGATCGGCAATGCGAAGGGCCTAGCTCGACTGCTCGGCTTCCCGTACTTCCCGATCACGCCGACCTTTCCGTGGCTGGGTCCGCTGGGCCTGGTGCCATTGCCGAGCAAGTGGATGATTCATTTCTGCGAGCCGATCCCGACCGATGGGTATCCGGAGAATGCTGCCGATGATCCGATGCTCGTGTTCAACCTGACCGATCAGGTGCGCGAGACGATTCAGACGACGATTTACGACCTGTTGGTCAAGCGCAATTCCGTCTTCAATTAATTAGCGTCGACGCGAACGGCCGATCAGGTAACCGACCACGAGGCCTGCGCCAACACCGGCCGCGTAACCACCGATACCCGATGCGGCGGGGATGATGAACTGCTTGAACTGCTCGCGCTTTCTAAAGTCGCGAATCGGCCATTCGTTCTCGCGTGCATGATCGCGCAGTGATGAGTCGGGGTTCACTGCCATGGGGTTGCCGACAGCACTGAGCATCGGGATGTCATTCGACGAATCCGAGTACGCCGAGCACGCGGCGAGATCAAAGCCCTCGCGCTGTGCGAGTGCGCGAATCGCCTCGGCCTTGGCCAGGCCGTGCAACGGTGCGCCATCGAGATGTCCGGTGTAGATGCCGTCCTTGATCTCGGAGACAGTGCCGAGTGCGCCGGTCAGGCCCAGTCGGTCGGCGATCAAAGTGGCCAGCTCAACTGGTGTGGCGGTGACCAGCCACACCTGCTGACCGGCGTCGAGATGTGCCTGAGCGAGAGCCAAGGTGCCGGGTATCAGCTTGTCGATCAGGATCTCGTCGAAGATCTCCTCGCCGAGTGCGACGAGCTCGTCGACACTGCGACCCTCGATGAAGGAGAGCCCAGCCTCGGTCGCCGAAGCCATGTCCTCGAGATCCTCAGAGCCGGTCATGACGAACTTCATCTGCTTGACGGCGAAGCCGGCAATCTCGGAGGCGCTGAAGTAATTTCGGCGGGCGAGGCCGAGGGCAATGTGGAACAGACTCGAGCCGCGCATGATCGTGTTGTCGACATCGAAGAATGCTGCGGACTTCGCCCCGGGTGCGCTCAGGTGCGCGGATTCCAGATTCGCCGCCGCGGCCGAGGCTTGCCCGGCTCGGCGGTACGAACCCAGGACACCGCCATCACTGGTCATGTGCCCCAGGGTACCCTTCAGCGCCGTTGACGACAGGGGGCCCAAGTGCGCATCACCGTGATCGGCAAGCCTGATTGCCACTTGTGCCACGATGCCCGAGAAGTGGTGGCCCGAGTGTGCGGGGACTTAGGGCTTTCGTGGGAGGAACTGTCGATCCTGGACGACCCGGCCCTCATGGACGAGTTCTGGGAGAAGATCCCCGTTGTCCAGGTCGATGGGCGCACTGTGGATTTCTGGACAGTCGATGAGGCCCGTCTCCGCGCCTTACTATCCGATAATCGGACGTAACCGACCGCTCAACTTTGTGCCTTCGTGCACATCTCTCTAACCTTGGGGCACGAGCTTCTCCCTTATCAGGCGCTCAACCCTTCCTCACTGGAGCCCCGTGTCGACTTCCGCCTCGTCGCTGTCCGCAGCCCGGACGCGCGGTATTCCCGATGCCACGGTGGCCCGTCTGCCGATCTATCACCGTGTGCTGAAGTCACTCAGTGACTCCGGAATCACCACGGTCTCCTCTGACGAACTCGCCCGCAATTGCGGAGTCACTCCCGCGAAACTGCGCAAGGACCTCTCTCACCTCGGCTCATACGGCACTCGTGGCGTGGGCTACGACGTGGCCTTCTTGAGCTACCACATCAGTCGCGAACTCGGCCTCAGTACTCCGTGGGGCGTTGTCATTGTGGGTCTCGGCAATCTCGGCAATGCGCTTGTTGCCTACCGCGGCTTCGCCTCGCGTGGATTCGACGTCGTCGGCATTGTCGACACTCACCCAGATGTCGTCGGCACTTCCATTCGCGTGGGCGATCGCAATCTTCGGGTATCGCCGCTCGCTGATCTCGAGGCTGTTGTGGCCGAGCGTCATGCGGCTATCGGCGTCATCGCCACTCCGGGCGAGGTCGCTCAGGATGTCTGCGATCGACTCGTGGCATCGGGCATCCGCAGCATCTTGAACTTCGCGCCGGTCGTGCTCTCGGTGCCCGACGACGTCGAAGTGCGCAAGGTCGATCTCGCAGTCGAACTGCAGATCCTTGCCTTCCACGAGCAACGTCGCGGCGAGGAGCCGCCTGTCATGGCCAAGGTGAAATCGCCCGCTGGCTATCCGCCTCCGTCGCGAGGCTACGAGGAAGCACTGCACGCATGAGCCCACGAACCACTCAGAAGACATCAACTTCAGGAGACATCACCGTGACCACCACGAAGGCCCGCAAGAAGCCGAACGGCCCGGTTGCGCTCGTTGCTGCCGGCCCGGGCGACCCCGATCTGCTCACCCTGCGCGCAGCTGCCCTGCTCCGCGAGGCTGAGTACATCGTCGTCGACGCTGACGCTGCAGAGGTCGCCGCTGTTCATGCATCACCTGATGCCGAGGTCGTTATCGCCGTGAGTGCCAGCGGTCTTCCGCTCGAGCACATCGAGCGCGCAAAGCTCGTCATCGATGCTGCCAAGGAAGGCAAGCGCACTGTCCGCCTCATCGCGGGCGATCCCGTTGTCGACGGCACGCTGCTGCACGAGGCCGGCGCTCTGCGTAAGGCCAAGGTCGCCTTCGAGGTTGCCCCGGGTGTCAGCGACATCACCGGTGTCCCCGCCTACGCCGGCTTCGGACTCACCGGTGGTCGCACTCGCCAGATTCGCATCATCGATGCCAATGACACCGAACTCGTGTGGTCTGAACTCATCAACCCTCGCGTCACTCATGTGTTCCTCGAGGGCGCTGACCAGGTCATCGAGATCGCGGCCAAGCTGCTCGGTGCCGAGGCCGATCCGCGCACCCCAATCGCGATCACTCGTCGCGGCACCACCGTTGATCAGCGCACGATCGTCGGCACGCTGGGCGATATCTCTGCGATCGTGAAGTCTGCGAAGCAGGCCGGTCCGGGTGTCGTCGTCGTCGGCGAGGTTGTCTCGCAGCGCGACAAGCTCGACTGGTTCGAGGTCAAGGCCCTGTTCGGCTGGCGTGTGCTGATCCCGCGCACGCAGGAGAACGCGTCCCCGATCATGTCGATGCTGCGCCGTCACGGTGCCGTGCCGATGGAGGTCGCGACCATTTCCGTCGAGCCGCCGCGCACCCCGCAGCAGATCGATCGTGCGATCCACGGCCTGGTGTCCGGCCGTTTCGAGTGGATTGGGTTCACGTCGGTCAACGCCGTGCGCGCAATCCGCGAGAAGCTGCAGGAGTACGGCCTCGATGCGCGCTCATTCGCAGGCCTCAAGGTCGCAGCAGTCGGCGATGCCACTCGCGATGCTCTCATCGAGTTCGGCGTGCGTCCTGATCTCGTCCCGCCGGCTGATCAGACCACGAGTGCACTGCTCGAAGAGTGGCCGCCGTACGACTCGCTCACCGATCCGATCAACCGCGTCTTCTTGCCGCGCGCCGATATCGCTACCGACACCTTGGTGGCCGGGCTCAGCGAGCTTGGCTGGGAGGTCGAGGACGTCACTGCCTACCGCACCGTGCGCGCAGCGCCGCCGCCCGCCGAGACCCGCGAGGCCATCAAGACCGGTGGCTTCGACGCAGTGCTGTTCACCTCGAGCAGCACCGTGCGCAACCTCGTCGGCATCGCAGGCAAGCCGCATCACTCGACAGTGGTCGCCTGCATTGGTCCGCAGACCGCCAAGACCGCCGAGGAGCATGGTCTTCGCGTCGATGTCATGGCCGATACCAGCACGACTCACGCACTTGTCGAGGCACTTGCCGCACATGGCGAGATCCTGCGTGCAGCTGCGCTCGAGTCAGGTGAGGGTACCTGGCGTCCGAGCCGTCGTCGTCCGGCAGCTCGCCGCAAGGTCACGTAATGTCCCGCACCGTCGTGCACCTGCTGCGTCACGGAGAAGTCTTCAACCCTGAGGGCGTTCTCTACGGTCGCCTGCCCGGCTATGTGCTCTCTGATCTCGGTCACGAGATGGCCGGTCGGGCAGCTACCGCACTCGCCGGTAACGACATCACCGCGGTGATCTCATCACCGATGGAACGCGCGCAGCAGACCGCGGCACCGATGGCGGCAGCGCATGGACTCGAGATTGGCATCGACGACAACCTCATCGAAGCCGAGAACATCTTCGAGGGGCAGCGGGTAAGTGTCGGCGACGGTGTTCTGAAGCAACCGCGCACCTGGCGCCATCTCTGGAATCCGTTCAAGCCGTCATGGGGCGAGCCCTACGACGTCGTGGCTGCGCGCATGCATCGCGGAATTGATGCGGCGCGCGAGCAGGCCCGCGGACACGAGGCAGTGCTGGTGAGCCATCAGTTGCCGATCTGGATCGCGCGCCTGGCCGCTGAGCAACGCCGACTGTGGCATGACCCGCGCAGCCGGCAGTGCACCCTCGCGTCGATCACCTCACTCGAGTACTCCGGCGATGACCTGGTCGCGATCTCGTACACCGAGCCCTCGCGCGACCTGCTCATCAAGGCAAGCAAGATCGCCGGAGCATAGATGTCCCGCAGTCGCGTGCTGCCCGCTATCGCCGCGTGCATGGCTGCGTGCATCGGACTGCTCGCACTCACCGGATGCTCAGGCTCTGATGCCGAGGCCGACTCCGGATTCGTGGCCGGCGACGGCTCCCTGGTCGTCATCGACGAAGCCCAGCGCCAGGCAGCACCCGACATCACCGGCACCACCCTCGACGGCGAGCAGTTCAGTCTCTCGGCTCTGAAGGGCAACATCACCGTCCTCAATGTCTGGGCCTCGTGGTGCGCACCCTGTCGTGCTGAAGCTCCGGTTCTCGAGAAGGTGTGGAAGGCCCAGCAGGGCAACGACGTGAAGTTCATCGGTCTCGACACTCGCGACTCTGATACGTCAGCGCTCGCCTTCATTCGCCGATTCGGCATCACCTACCCGAACGTGATCGATCGTGATGGCGCACTCCAGCTGAGATTCAGCGACACCCTTCCGCCTCAAGCAATCCCCTCGACCATCGTCATCGATGCCGAGGGCCGCGTGGCTGCGCGCGCTCTCGGGAAGATCAGTGAGTCGACGCTGCTCGGCATGATCGACGCGGCTCGCACTAGCCCGGCGGGTGTCGGTGACTGACGTCATCACGTCGGGCTCACTCTTGCTCGCGCTGCCGATTGCCTTTCTTGCAGGCATCATCGCTTTTGTGAGCCCCTGCGTTCTTCCCCTCGCTCCCGGGTACATCTCGTATGTCACCGGGCTCACCGGCGCGGAACTCGGCGATCCCGGGCGTAGTCGCGGACGGGTACTCCTCGGCAGTGTTCTGTTCGTCCTGGGCTTCAGTGTGGTCTTTGTCTCCTACGGCGTTCTCTTCGGCAGCATCGGCGCCACGCTGCTCGAGTACCAGACGGTGATCGACCGAGTTCTCGGGGTTCTGCTCATCGTCATGGGTCTGGCGTTCATGGGCTTGATTCCGGCACTTCAGCGTGAGCGACGCATGCACATCGTTCCGAAGTGGGGAGTGGCAGGCGCACCGCTACTCGGTCTCGTCTTCGGCCTCGGCTGGAGCCCGTGCATCGGCCCGACACTCGCCGCCGTACAGAGCCTTGCCTTCACCGAGGCGAGCGCCGCGCGTGGCGCACTGCTGTCCTTCGTCTACTGCCTCGGCCTCGGCCTGCCCTTCGTGCTGCTGGCACTGGCCTTCAGTCGCTCCATGCGAGCGATCGGCTGGGTGAAGGCGCACTACGCGGTCGTGATGCGCGTCGGCGGCGCCATGCTGCTTATTCTGGGAGTCCTCATGGTCACTGGGCTCTGGAACGAATTCACGATCTGGCTTCGCGTGACCCTCCCCGGATTCGAGACGGCGCTGTGACCGAGACTGAGTCATGACCGAGCAACTGCCCCCGCTGAGCACCGGCGGTTGGTTCCGCTGGATCTGGCGCCAGTTCACGAGCATGCGTACCGCGCTGATCCTGCTCTTCTTGCTCGCCGTGGCGAGTATTCCCGGCTCGATCTTCCCGCAGCGCGGCACGAACCCGCTGAAGACCAAGGAGTGGATTGCCGATTCGCCGACGTGGGGCCCGATCCTGGATCGACTCGGCTTCTTCGAGGTGTATTCCTCCCCGTGGTTCTCGGCGATCTACATCCTGCTGTTCATCTCGCTGATCGGTTGCGTACTGCCGCGTACCGCCGCGCACTGGCGGGCAATGCGCACGCCACCGCCCGCGGCGCCGCGCAACCTTTCGAGAATGCAGTCGCATGCGATTCTCGAGGGTGCCGATGAGTCCAGCATCGATCGGGCTGCTGAGTACCTGCGTGCACATCGCTGGCACGTCCTGCGAGGCGAGACCAATGGCGTTTCCTGGGTTAGCGCGGAGAAGGGCTATCTCAAGGAGACAGGCAATCTGCTCTTCCACCTTGCGCTGATCTTCATCCTGGTCGGCGTTGCCGTTGGTGGCCTCTTCGGTTGGAAGGGCAATGTCATCGTGAAGAACGGTGACGGCTTCTCCGACACGCTCACTCAGTACGACGTCTGGGGCGGTGGCCGGTTCGCGGATCCCGCAAATCTTCCGCCCTTTAGCTTCACCCTCGATGACTTCCGAGTCGAGTTCGATCGAGCGGTAGCGCAGCGTGGATCGCCAAAGCTGTTCGAGGCCGATGTCACGTACAAGGCAAACCCGGAGTCGGCAGGCGAACCCGCGAGGATCGAGGTGAACCATCCCCTCGAGGTCGACGGAGCCAAGGTGTTCTTGGTGGGACATGGCTACGCACCACGTTTCGTAGTGCGTGATTCGACCGGTGAGATCGTCTATGACGACACGGTGGTGACCTTGCCGCAGGATGGCAACTTCACCTCGACCGGTGTCATCAAGCTGCCCGATACGAGCCCGCAGCTCGGCTTCGACGTCGTCTTCTATCCGACCTTGCAGCCTGGATCCATCGTCTCGGCATTCCCTGCGCCCGACTTCCCGGCCAGCTACCTCGCGGCTTGGACAGGCGATATGGGTCTTGACTCCGGAGTTCCGCAGAGCGTGTACAAGCTCGACAAGACCTCGATGACTCAGATCGGTCGAGTGCCCGCGCTCCTTCCGGGGCAGACCTGGACCTTGCCCGATGGCGCCGGCTCGATCTCCTTGGTCGGGTATGAGCGCTGGGCCTCATTCCAGATCGCCTTCGATCCGGGCAAGGAGATCGCCCTGATCGCATCCGCACTCGCGATCACCGGGCTCATGCTCTCCCTCTTCGTGCGACGTCGGCGCGTGTGGCTCAAGATGAGCCCGAGCCCCGATGGCGGTACGGTGGTCGAAATCGCTGGCCTTAATCGTGCCGAGGGCGGCGATGTCATCGCAGACATTCAGATGGTCACGGAAGCAGCAGTCGGCAAGGAGACATCATGACCCCCGCAGAGCTCGCGCAGGCCAGCAATAGCGCTGTCTACGCATCCATGCTCGTGCTTACCCTGGCGATGGTCTTCTTCGCGTTCTCCTTTGCGGCCGGACGCCGCAGGGTCACCGCCTTGGCCACGACCGAAATGGTCGAGAGCGAGGGCGGCGCGGCCGTCATCACCCGCACCGAGATCATCGATCCCATTGTTCCGGGCCGTCGCACAGCCAATATCGCGATGTCATTGACCTGGCTAGGCACCGCCCTTCTGCTGGTGGGAGTCGTGCTGCGCGGGCTGTGGGCCGGTCGCGTGCCGTGGGGCAACATGTACGAGTTCTCCATCTCCGCTGCACTCGGAATCCTGGTGGTCTACCTGGGCTTCTCGATCAAGGTTGATGTGCGCTGGCTAGGACTCTTCGTCGTCATTCCGACGCTGCTTACCCTTGGCCTGGCCGTCACGGTCCTGTACACGGAGGCCGCCCAGCTGGTGCCGGCGCTAAAGTCGTACTGGCTTGTCATTCACGTTGCTGCCGCGATCATCTGCGCCGGCGCCTTCACCGTCGCTGCGGCGATCTCAGCTCTCGCCCTGCTTCGCGGACGGGCCGAGCACAAGGCCGCAGGTGCCGAGGTCACCGGATTCACCGAGCGGATGCCGTCGCAGGAGCGACTGCAGATCATGGCCAATCGGGTCATTGCGTTCACCTTCCCGCTGTGGACCTTCGCGGTCATTGCCGGGGCGATCTGGGCCGAGAATGCGTGGGGTCGCTACTGGGGCTGGGATCCCAAGGAGACCTGGGCCTTCATCACGTGGGTGGTCTTTGCCGCCTATCTGCATGCGCGCAGCACCGCCGGATGGCGCGGGAATCGCGCCTCCTGGATTGCGATCATCGGCTGGGCGACCTTCTGGGCCAATTACTTCGGCGTGAACCTGTTCATCAACAGCCTGCACTCGTACGCAGGCGTCTAGAGCTCGTCAGCTGGTGGCGGGCTCGGGGGAGTCGTCGTCTCCGCCCTCAGCGCGGCGCTCGCGCATCCTGCGCTTCCAGGCTTCCTCGTCGAGCTGACGCAGGAACTTGGCGTCGTCATCGGGTGAGGAAATCTGCTTACGGCGACGGCCTCGCTGAGGCCACACCCTGCCCAGCAGCCACCACAGGGCGCCGCCGATCACTGGAAGCACGATCACGAGGATCAGCCAGACGAATCGCGGCAGTCGGCGAGACTCGGCTGAAGGCGTGCGGAGAACATCGATGATCGACGCGATGTAGATGCCGAGCAAGACGATGATGAGCACTACCCGAAGCATGTAGACCTCCCTATTCCACCAGGATAACGGCAGAACGCGTACGGTGTTCTCGTGAGCACCCGCAGCCGTTCAGCATGGTCCATCGTCCTCTATACCGCACTACGCGTGGCGATCTTTGCGGGCGCCTGGATCCTCATTGAGGTGCTGACCCCGATTCATGGCCTCTTCGCCGCTGCCTTCGCGATCTTGATTTCCGGCGCCATCAGCATGGTCGCGCTCAACGGCCAGCGCAATCTGATGAGCGAGGCTCTTTTCGGCTTCTTCCGACGGATGAACGCGCGCATCGATGCCTCGACTCGCGCCGAGGACGTCGACTAGTTCAGGGCGAGTCCGAGTCCGAGCACGATCCCGTAGACGAGCACCAAGGTGCCGGTGCCCTTGAGTGCCGCGATGAGATCGCGCCCGCGGGCACCGCTCATCACGATGCGTACCGGAGTCACGGCGAGGGCGAAGGACGCTAGTGCGAGCACAGCCGACCTCGAATAGGTGACGGTCAAGACGATCACGCAGATTGCAGCACCGATCACGAGCGCGAGATACAGCGCACGCGTGCGCGATTCGCCGAGCCGAACTGCGAGAGTGCGCTTGCCGCTCACGGTGTCGCCTGGGATATCGCGCAGGTTGTTGGTCACCAAGATCGCGCAGGAGAGGAATCCGACACCGCAGGCCGCAATCACCGAGCTCGTGGTGACGGTCAGGGCCTGCACGTAGAAGGTGCCGATAACCGGGACGAGGCCGAAGAACACGAAGACGAAGATCTCGCCGAGACCGAGGTAGCCATAGGGATGCTTGCCGCCGGTGTAGAGCCAGGCGGCTGCTACGCAGGCCAGGCCCACGAGGAGGAGCCACCACTTCTGAGTGAGCAGCACGAGTCCGAGTCCGGCGAGCATGGCCACCGCAATGCTGAGGAAGGCAGCGCGCTTGACCTCGCCGGCTGGTGCAAGACCTTGGCCGACTAGGCGCACAGGCCCCACTCTCGCCTCGTCGGTGCCGCGAATTCCGTCGCTGTAGTCATTGGAATAGTTGACGCCGACCTGCAGGGCGACTGCAACGATTAGTGCCAGAAGCGCGGCCCAGCCGTTGAATGACTTCGCGCTCACGGCTAGACCAGTGCCGACGATGACGGGGGCAAAGGCCGCCGGAAGCGTGCGCGGGCGAGATCCGCCGATCCATTGCGAGGCGGTAGCCATCAGTGAGTCTCCAGTGCCAAGGCGATGAGGGCCTGCCGGTCGGTCTTGCCGCCGGGAAGCGTGGGCAGGTGCTCGATCGTAGTGAAGGCGCGCGGCCGCGCAGCGACGCCGAGTCGTTCTGTCACCAAGTCACCGAGTGCCTCGGCATCAATGTTCGCGCCGCAGATGAAGGCAATTAATCGGCTGCCGCGTTCTGGATCATCGAGTGCTATGACGGCGCAGTCGCTCACGTTCGCATCCGTGCGCAGGAGCGCCTCGATTGCGGCGACTGAGACATTGACGCCATTGACGGTAACGACGTCATCGACACGACCGAGAATGCGAAGTGTTCCACCGCGAAACTCGCCGAGATCACTAGTGAGGAAGCCTTCGTCGGTGAAGTGCGCGGCGGTCAGCGCCGGTTGATGGCGATATCCGAGGGCGATGCTGGGGCCACCCAGTGTCACCCGTGCATCGCTATCGATACGCACGGTCACGCCCTCGAGGGGAGCGCCGTCGTAGACGCAGCCACCGCAGGTCTCCGTCATCCCGTAGGTAGAGATGAGCGAGATTCCGCGCGCTGCCGCAGCGTCACGCAACTGCGCATCAAGGCCCGCGCCGCCGACCAGGATCGTCGCGTACCCCTGCAGCGCCTCGACACCCTGCGCATCACCCAGGAGCCTGCGTACTTGAGCGGGCACGAGTGATGTGCGCAACTGAAGCCCGTGAGTCATGGCAGCGGTGGTCGCCGCTGCGAAACCTGCAGGGGTGAAGGGCCGCGCTCCAGCGAGGCTGTCGACGCCCACATAAGAGCCGCCCGTCGAGAGGGCGCGAGTGAGAACGTTGAGTCCTCCTGCTGACGTCAGGGGGATGGCCACCACCCAGGTGCCGGGCTCGTCGCGCCACGGGTTGAGAGACAAGAGTCCATCCGCAGAGAGCAGCACGCCCTTGGGGTTCCCGGTGGATCCCGAGGTTGAGAGCACGACAGCAGTGCGGTCATCTTCGAGTGGCTCATCCGGGGCGATGGCCCGTAGCAATGAGCGCACGTAGGCATCAGAGGTCGTGGCGGTCACGACTGGGATGGGTGCGATGGCCGGCCCAGTGCCGCTCAGTGCTGCGCGGAGGGGTTCGGCAAGTGCGTCGAGTCCGGCGGGCCCCGAGGGAACGGGGATACGCACCAGAGGGTCAGTAGCCATCGTGCCGAGCCTAGGAGGTGACGGTAACCTCGGCATCATGGATACCCGCACTCGTTATGTCCTGCCGCCCGTTGCTCCTGAAGGTTCGCCGGCGCTGACCAATCCTGCTCATTCATCTGCCACGCCTGCGTGCGAGTGGCGCACGGCGGGCGAGTACGGGGATATTCGCTACGAGGTGTCGACCGGCGAGGCGCAGGGCATCGCCAAGATCACTATCTGCCGTCCCGAGAAGCGCAATGCCTTCCGTCCGCAGACTCTCTTCGAGCTGCAAGATGCCATGAACAAGGCGCGTGACGATGACTCGGTGGGCGTCATCATCTTGACTGGTGAGGGTGACCTCGCCTTCTGCTCCGGCGGCGATCAGATGATCCGCGGCGACGATGGCTACATCGGCAATGACGAAATAGCGAACAAGGGCATCGGACGCCTGAATGTCCTCGACCTTCAGATCCAGATTCGCCGCACTCCGAAGCCCGTGGTCGCGATGATCGCCGGGTACGCGGTAGGCGGCGGACACGTGCTGCACGTGGTGTGCGACCTCTCCATCGCGGCCGACAATGCTCGCTTCCAGCAGACCGGCCCCATGGTCGGCTCCTTCGACGGTGGCTATGGCTCCGGGCTGCTTGCACGCACGATCGGCATGAAGCGCTCACGAGAGATCTGGTATCTGTGCCGCCAATACGGCGCCGAGCAGGCCTACGACTGGGGCTTGGTGAACTCTGTCGTGCCGATCGAGGATCTCGAGATCGAGACTGTCGACTGGGCCAAGCGAATGCTTGAGCTGTCGCCGATCGCACTTCGCATGCTCAAGGCCTCGCACAATGCGGCCGACGACGGTCTTGCCGGTATCCAGCAGCTCGCCGGCGATGCAACATTGCTCTTCTACATGACCGAAGAGGCGCAGCACGGACGCGATGCCTACAAGAACAAGCAGCGCCCCGACTTCAGTCAGTTCCCCAAGCGCCCATGACCGATCGGCACTTGCAGCGGCTTCTTGATGCTGCCGTGCCATTCGCCTTGCCCCTGCGTCGAACCTTTCGCGGCGTCGATGTGCGCGAGGGCATGCTCATCGAAGGTCCGGCAGGTTGGGGGGAGTTCGCCCCGTTTGCCGACTACTCACCGCAGGCAGCAGCTCGCTGGCTGGCCTCGGCTATTGAAGCCGCATTCGAGGGCTGGCCTGAGCCACTGCGCGAATTCGTCGAGGTCAACGCGATCATTCCCGAGCTTTCAGCTGATGAGGCCGAAGAACTCGCTCGCGAAGCCGTGGCACGTGGCTGCAGCACGATCAAGATCAAGGTCGGTGGCTCGCCCGATCTCGATCTCGCGCGCATCGCCGCGGTGCGCGACGTACTCGATGCAGCATTCGGTCCGTCTGTCGGCCGGATTCGGCTCGATGCGAATGCGCAATGGAACCGTGACCAGGCAATCGCCATGCTGGAGCGCTGCACCCGTTACGGCATCGAGTACGCAGAGCAGCCTTGTTCCTCACTCGCGGATCTCGCGGTCGTACGCCAAGAAACCGGCGTGCGCATCGCTGTCGATGAGGGAATCCGCACGTCGGATGATCCGGGCTCACTCGAACTCGGTGATGCTGCCGACATCGCGATCATCAAGCCCGCAACCTTGGGCGGCGTGCGTGCCTCACTCGAACTCGCCTCGGCACTCGGAATGCCGGTGGTCGTCAGCGGTGCCATGGATTCGTCGGTCGGGCTGGGTACCGCACTCGCACTTGCGGGCGCTCTGCCGGAGCTTTCGTTGGCCTCGGGGCTTGGCACGGGCGCATTGCTCGCCGATGATCTCGTGGCTCATCCCGTCGTGCCGACCGCGGGCAGGCTCTCGATCGGTCGTATCCAGCCTGATGCGACTGCACTCGAGCGCGCTCGTGCTCGAGTGACTGATCCCAGGCCGTGGCGCGATCGACTCACCGCAGCCTGGAATGCAGGAGCGACCGATCGCATGCGAGATGC
>JBIJBU010000116.1:0-5749 GCA_044345075.1 Candidatus Nanopelagicales bacterium
GTCGAAGGCGGCATCGACATCGGATTCGACGGATAGCGGAAGCGAGTACGACACCTCACCCGTGAACGGGTCGAGGACTTCCTGGGAAGACGGGCTAGAACCAACCGACGCTCGTGCGAGCAGTCGCTGGCGCAGCCCGCCATCGATCATGCGGTGATGACCATCTCGACGCGCTGGAATTCCTTGAGATCGCTGTAGCCGGTGGTCGACATGGCCTTACGCAGTGCGCCCGCGATGTTCATCGTGCCGTCAGCGGTGCGCGAAGGACCATGCAGAATCTCGGCGAAGGTGCCCGACTGCTTCATCACATTGCGGTCACCACGCGGGAGATCGCCATGCCAGGCCTCGGCGCCCCAGTGGGTGCCGCCGCCGGGTGCATCGGTTGCGCGAGCGAGCACTGAGCCGACCATTGCCGCATCGGCGCCGCAGGCGAACGCCTTGACGATGTCGCCGCTGCGACCGGTGGAGCCGTCAGCGATGACGTGCACGTAACGGCCGCCCGACTCGTCGAGGTAATCACGGCGAGCTGCTGCGACATCGGCGATAGCCGAGGCCATCGGCACGCGTACGCCGAGAACGTCAGCGGTGGTGTGCGAGGAACCGCCACCGAAGCCGACAAGCACGCCCGCTGCGCCGGTGCGCATGAGGTGAAGTGCAGCCTGGTACGTGGCGCAGCCACCCACGATGACGGGAACGTCGAGCTCGTAGATGTACTGCTTGAGGTTCAGCGGGTTGTCGGATTCCGACACGTGCTCGGCCGACACCGTGGTGCCACGGATCACGATGAGGTCAGCACCAGCGGCAGCAGCGCGCGGTGCGAGATCAGCGGTGGCCTGCGGGCTCATGCCCACGGCGAGGGTGATGCCGGTGGCCTTGATCTCAGCAATGCGCTGTGCCACGAGATCAGCGTTGACCGGAGCCGAGTAGATCTCCTGCATGCGCGGGGTGACCTTGCCCGGATCAATTGAGGCGATCTCAGCGAGCAGTGCAGTGGGATCCTCGTACCGCGCCCACAGGCCCTCGGCGTTGAGAGTCGGCAACGTGCCCTGTGCGGCGAGTACCTGAGCACTGGCCGGGCTGACGACGGAATCCATCGGGGCCGCGATGAACGGCAGATCGAAGCGGTACGCGTCGATGTTCCAAACGGTCGACACCTCAGCCTGATCACGCGTACGGCGACTGGGTGCGATCGCGATCTCGTCGAAGGAGTACGCACGACGGGCGCGCTTCGCCCCGCCAATCAAGATGTCAGACATGGGGTCCTATCGGCTGGAGTAGTTGGGGGCTTCGATGGTCATCTGGACGTCATGCGGATGACTTTCGCGAAGACCGGCGGCGGTGATGCGCACGAATGCGCCCTTCTCATGAAGCTCGGGGATCGTCGCTGCACCGGAGTAGCCCATCGAGGCACGCAGGCCACCGATCAGCTGATGCGCGACGTTATTCAGCGGGCCGCGGTAGGCCACGACACCTTCGATGCCCTCGGGCACGAGCTTGTCATCGCTGAGGACGTCATCTTGGAAGTAGCGATCCTTGCTGTACGAACGCGCCTGGCCGCGGGACTGCATGGCACCGAGTGAGCCCATGCCGCGGTACGACTTGAACTGCTTGCCGTTGACGAACACGACATCACCGGGTGCTTCCTCGCATCCGGCGAGCAGTGAGCCGAGCATCACGGTGTCAGCGCCAGCCACGAGTGCCTTCGCGATATCGCCGGAGTACTGCAGGCCGCCATCGCCGATGACCGGCACACCTGCCGGGCGTGCAGCGAGCGATGCCTCGTAGATGGCCGAGACCTGGGGCACGCCGACGCCGGCGACGATGCGCGTGGTGCAGATCGAGCCCGGGCCAACACCGACCTTGATGCCGTCAGCGCCAGCATCGACGAGTGCCTGTGCTGCAGCGCGAGTAGCGACGTTGCCGCCGACGATGTCGATCTTGGTGGTCTTCTTGAGCAGGCGAACCATCTCGATCACTGCGCGCGAGTGGCCGTGCGCCGTGTCGACGATCAGGAAGTCAACGCCGGCTTCGATGAGTGCGTGCGCACGACGCTCGGAATCCTCACCGACACCCACAGCAGCGCCGACAACGAGACGACCTTCGGCATCCTTGGTGGCGTGCGGGTACTTGTCGCTCTTGACGAAGTCCTTCACCGTGAACAGGCCGCGCAGGCGCCCGTCGGAGTCAACGAGCGGAAGCTTCTCGACCTTCTTCTGCGCCAAGATGGCCAGTGCGTCGTCGGGTGCAATGCCCATCGGCGCGGTGACCAGCGGCATCGGGGTCATCACCTTCGACACCGGCACGCTCATGTCATCTTCAAAGCGCATGTCGCGGTTGGTGACGATGCCGACGAGCTTGCCGTCGGTATCGATCACCGGAACGCCGGAGATTCGGTAGCGACCGCAGAGGCGATCGACATCACCGAGGGTGTCATTGGGCAGGCAGGTCACGGGGTTGTTCACCATGCCGGCCTCGGAGCGCTTGACGAGATCGACCTGAGCGGCTTGATCCTCAATCGGCAGGTTGCGGTGCAGAACACCGACACCGCCTTGGCGTGCCATCGCGATGGCCATCCGAGCCTCGGTGACGGTATCCATCGCGCTGGAGACGAGCGGCATCTTCACCGAGATATTGCGGGTGACCTTTGAGGTGGTGTCGACCTCGCTGGGTACGACATCAGATTCGCCCGGAAGGAGCAGGACGTCGTCGAAGGTCAGCCCCAAGTAGGCGAACTTCTCAGGCAGGCCTTGGCGGGGATCCATGCGACTCCGATGCAGATAGAGGTGATGCCCTAAGGCTATCGCCCCACGACCTGCGCGATTCGGTTGACCGTTTCGGCCAGACTGCAGACCCGCTCAACCCCGGCCGGCGCCTCGCCCACCCAGCCCTGGCCACCGATGAGGAGGGTCGGAGCCGGGCGCATATCGGGCAGCTGCGCGACATCGGAGGCGTCGGCTGAGCCCGGGATCTGCGACCACATGAACACCACGGCCGGGCCAGTGCGCTTCATCGCATCGCCTAGAGCGCTGAACGGAACTCGGCGGCCCAGCATGCGCGCACCAATGCCGCGCTCGGCCAGGGTGTGATCGTCGCGATCGGTACTGGCCAGGAGAACGCCGGTGATCTCGCGAGGTGAGGCGACTTCACGGGCACGCGTGGCCAGGGCGAACTCGATCGAGTCGCTCAGGATGTGCTCGACGTCGACGCCCTCGCCATTGGCCTCCCACGCATTGCCGATGCCGATCAGCACCGGCGCCAGCAGGGATTCCCAGGTGACGATGACGCCGACGGAGTCGAGGGACTCGCGGATGATGCGCACGCAGGACTCACCATCGAGGGCGCGGGCTGCCCGGGCCAGTCCGCGGGCCGCCGGCGAGGCGCCGGGCGTGGGGATGATGGCACCGCCTGCGGTCGAGGGTGCACTGGGCTCGATCTCGGTCAGGGTCAGGCAGGCAGCTGCGGCTTCGCCAGGGGTCACTCCGCTCACCACGAGGCGGCGCATGTGCTCCAGGCGAGCGAGATCTGCATGTGAATAGCGCCGATGTGAGCCGGCTGAGTGCTCGGAGGGGCCAAGGCCATAGCGACGATCCCAGGTGCGCAAGGTGGCCGGGGCTATCCCGAGGCGGCGGGCGACCGCGGCAACGGTCAGGCCCGGCTCAGCCAGGGAATCAGCGCTCATGGGGGCATTCTCCTGGGCAGAGGCCGGTTACGCATCCTGAGAAGTGGCCTAGTTCACACATTATTCGAGTCAAAGTACTTGACCAACTCATGAAGCGTTTTGTACTGTGAGGGCACACGAACAGAACGCCTCACAAAAACCGCAGGATCGACCCCCTGGAGGACGACATGGCTGACGTATCACGGCTCCCCGGCCCGAACGCCGATATTTGGGACTGGCAGATGGACGGCGTATGCCGTGGCGAGGATCCGAACATCTTCTTCCACCCCGAGGGTGAGCGCGGAGCCGCTCGCGAGAACCGCCAGAACGCCGCCAAGGCCCTGTGCAACCGCTGCCCCGTCATCACCGAGTGCGCGGCCCATGCCCTCTCCGTGCGCGAGCCTTACGGCGTCTGGGGCGGCATGACCGAGGAAGAGCGCGAGGCGATCTACAGCCGTCGTCGCATCAGCGCCCAGACCTTCATCCCCGCGCCGGCAGCGCAGTCGACAGATCGAGTATCCGCCTAGCTCATGCACTCAGCATTGCGATAGCCCCGTCTCTCCGGAGATCGGGGCTATCGCATTTTTCGGAGCTAACGCACTTATCTGGACTTTCGCATCTAGCCGCCTTGGTTCGCACGGAGTAGAGGATGCCTACGGGCCGATCTCAGGCTTCCCACTGATGTCCGCCTCAATGGCTGCAGCCGACGACGCCAGCTTCGCTACCCATCCCGGAACCCGGGCTGGGTCAAAACGCACACTCGGCAATGACATGGAAATTCCGGCAATCGCTTCACCGGCCATGTTGCGCACGGGCACTCCGATAGCGACGACACCCGGCTCTGCCAAGCCCTGAGTCACGGCGAAGCCCCTCGTCTTGATCTTGCGCAGCTCGCGCTGCAGACGTCCAAGATCCGGTCGCTGATCGGGACGATCACTAAATCTCTCATGCGAATACAGGGATTCCACCTGGTCACTGTTCAGCTGCGCCAACAAGACAAGCCCTCCTGTAACCAGATGCGCCGGGAAGGCCATTCCCTCGCGGTTGCCCACGCGAAGCTCCTGAGTGCACTCCACGGAAGCGATGAAACGCGCGGTATCACCGGTGCGAATGATGAGATTGAGTGACTCGTCGACGTCATCGACCATGATCGCCATGTGAGAAAGCGCCACCGCCCTCAGACGAGATGTTTCAGACTTCGAGTGAACGGCAATCTCAAGCACGGGCCCCGCGTGATACTCGCGCTGCTCGTTCTGCACCGCAAAGTCGCGGTAGACGAGCATCGCCAGCAATCGGTGGGCGGTGGAGCGCGCCACTCCTAGGCGCTCTGCCGCTTCCGTGACGGATAGCCCTCCCTCGAGCTGGAGAATCGCAGCCAGGCGAAGAGCATGATCGACACTGCTGATGGCGTACGGCGGACGCTCCTTGGGCTGGCGGTTCACGCCGGCAGCCTATCGAGTGGTTCCTCAGTGCAGAATCAACTATTCTTGAGAACGGAAAAGGGAAACACTTATCCCGTGACCGCAGACAAGTCTCCCGTTCGCCTGACCGCCGTAGATGCACCCGGGCAGCCGCCCGTGACCCCTGAGCTCGAGGAGCTCTACCGCGGATTCGAGAAGGAGATGCTCGTTCCGCTGTGGACCGAGATCAGTGGACTCATGCCCCAGCATCCCCAGTCGAAGGCCAGCCCGCACCTGTGGCGCTGGAGTGATCTTCTGCCGCTCGCCCAGCGCGCCGGCGAGATCGTCCCCGTCGGACGTGGCGGCGAGAGGCGCGCAATCGCCCTGGCGAATCCCTCCCTGGGCGGTCGGCCCTTCGTGAGCCCGACGTTGTGGGCGGCCATCCAGTACTTGATGCCTGGGGAGAATGCGCCGGAGCACCGTCACACCCAGCACGCATTTCGCTTCGTCGTAGAAGGCGAGGGAGTCTGGACTGTGGTGGGGCGCGATCCGGTTCCGATGCGCCGCGGTGACTTCCTGCCGCAGGCCGGCTGGAACTGGCATGCCCATCACAATGCCACCGATCACCCCATGGCCTGGATCGATGGCCTCGATATCCCTTTCCAGTACGTCACGGAGTCGCAATTCTTCG
>JBIJBU010000117.1:0-5733 GCA_044345075.1 Candidatus Nanopelagicales bacterium
GCGCTCGGGCGTGATGATCTCGCATTCGAGGTTGTAGGCCTCGGCAGCCGCTGCGGTGCGCAGTAGCTGAACCATGCGGTCGGGGGTGCGGGCAACAGTGACGCCGCCGCACTCCTTGTAACCGGTGCCAAGACCCGTCTCGGCCTCGAGTTCTTGGTACAGCTTTGCGGAGTACTGCACCAGACGCGTGCCGCCCTCAGTTGCGCGCAATTGGCCGACCAGGCCTGCCGCATGCCAGGTGGTACCCGATGACAACTGACCCTGCTCAAGGAGCACGACATCACTCCAGCCGAGCTTGGTGAGGTGGTACGCCACACTGGCGCCGACGATGCCGCCGCCGATGATGACGACACGGGCGCGTGAGGGCAGAGTGCTCATTGCTCAAGCCTAGGCGGCTGGGGCAGTCTGAGTTCAGCCAATGATGCTTCCGCCGGCGGACTGAAGGTCGTCAAGGCCGCCGTCGAGATTAACGATCGACGTGAAGCCTGCGCCCGCCATCTGTTCGGCAGCAACCACCGAGCGCCGGCCACTTCGACAGTAGATGGCCACAGTGCCTGCCGTGTCGAGTGTGGCAATCTGAGCGCTGAAATCAGGGCCCTCGACGTTCATATTCACTGCACCAACGAGATGACCTGCGGCGAATTCCTCAGGAGTACGAACGTCGATCACGGTGACGCCGGCTTGTGAGGCGGAGGTGAGGAAGGTCTGGGCGTCGACGGTCGACACGGCACTTGAGCTTGAACTACACCCGGCGACGAGGAGCACCCCAAGAACGGCGAAGACCGCCATCACGCGCTTGATCAGTGAGGTGTCAGTGGCAACGGTCATGGCGATGCTCCCAGGCGTGGTCTTTGTCTATTTCGCATACCCCAAGGGGTATGCGAAATAGACTATCAAACTTCCAGGCCATGGCAAGGGACGAAGAGCTGGAGTGCGAATCCGACGCTGGCTCTACCGGCGGTCGCCGAATTCCGGCGAAGGGCAGCCAAGTTGCGGCTACGCCAACCGCTGGAAGTTCGCCAGGTGGCGCACCGATCCGGCTCTCAAGGACTTGAGCACGAAAGTGATGTCAGCAGCGGGTTTCGTGGCCAGTGCCTTGTCGAGATCGGCGATATCGAGCTTCTCCTCCGCCGCCATGGACTGCAGCAACTTGGTGGTAGCCGTAGTGGCTGCATTCGCCGGAGCGGACACAGCGATGAATGCAGGGATACTCACTGCGGCTATAGCTGCGGCAGTGATGATGCGACGAGTGGTACGACCGGTGGTCGTCATGATTCCTCCTTGTTGGGGTACTTCCTTTCTCCTCCCTTCGCATGCAGGGTGCGCGCCAGGAGGGTCAAGGAGAGGTAAGGACAACACGCGAAAGGATGAAGGTCCCGGTGGATCAAGGGAATCTGGGACCTTTGGCACCCGAGAGCGGGGCTACAGGTGTGTCAGCCGTAGACGGCGGCTAGCAGAAGGAGAGCCCCCGGTCAGGATTGAACTGACGACCTACCGCTTACAAGGCGGTTGCTCTACCACTGAGCTACAGGGGCGCGCGCGCCACTTCTAGCGCGAACAGCGGGAGTTTATCCTCCGCGCCACGGCGGACTACCGAGACCGCCATCCCCCTAGGCTGCAAGGGTGCAGATCTTCATGTGGTTCGCGACCTCCGCGCTTATCGCGGTCGGTGTTGCAGCCTTCACTCGCCAGCGGGGCTGGGGCATGGCACTGCCGGTGCTCTTCGCCGGAGTGATCGTCGGTTTCCTTCCGGTCGGCCCGAGCGCCCCGCCGGATCCGGAGATCGTTCTCGCCGTGATCTTGGCCCCGCTGGTGTTCGGCGAGGCGCTGGGCTCCTCGTACCTGGATCTACGCAAGGTGCGCAAGCCGGTTCTCACCTTGGCCATCGGCCTGGTGCTCGCGACGACGCTTGTCATTGGCGGTGTACTCAGCCTGATGGTCGCGGCCCCGCTCGCGCTCGTCTTTGCTCTCGGCGCTGTGCTCGCTCCTACCGATGCGGTTGCCGTCAGCACGGTTGCTCGTCGGGCTTCACTTGATCGACGCCTCGTGTCGATTCTCGAGGGCGAGAGCCTGGTCAATGACGGAACCGGACTCACGCTGCTGCGGGTAGCCGTGATCGCACTTGTCGCCGGCACGGTGACCATTGGCGAGGTCGCAGGCGCTCTGGCACTGTCGATCATCGGTGGTGTAGCCGTCGGCGTGATCGGCGGATGGATCGTTACAGTCATCTCACGTCGAACTACTGACGTCGTCGCATCCAATGGCCTCATCGTGATCGCACCCTTCGTGCTCTACCTCGCTGCGGAGCGGATCGAGGGTTCCGGCATCCTGGCGGTCGTTATTGCCGCGCTCTGGATTGCGCACGCGCAATCGTCAGACATCGGCCGTGCAGCTCGCCTGCAGAGCGCCCAGATCTGGCGTCAACTCACCTTCTTGCTGCAGGCCATGGCCTTCTTCCTGGTCGGTCTTGAGCTGACTGATGCACTGCAAAAACTCGAGCGTGGGCAGTTCGGAGAGGTCGCGCTGTTCACTGCAGTCGTCGTGATCGCGCTGATCCTGGTTCGTTTCGCCTTCGTCTTCGCGATGGTTGGCGTTCTCCGCCTACGTGGCACGGCTAAGGGCTCATCCGGGATAGCACGGGGGGCAGCCGTCGTGGCGTGGGCGGGCGCGCGGGGTCCGGTGTCGGGTCTGGCTGCCTTCTCTATCCCGATGGTGATGGCCGACGGCACGCCTGTGCCCCATCGCGAGCCCTTCCTTGCCATCACCTTTCTCGTAATCCTGGTGACCCTGCTGCTCTCGCAGACTCTCGGGCCGGTAGCTCGACGACTGGGCGCGACGACCGGCGATGACACGGAACTGAAGAATCGCGTGCACCTCGCGCTCGTGCACGCAGCGTTGGAAAGACTCGACGAGACAGCTGAGCAGGCAGATCTCCAGGGCAATCCACTTCCGAAGGAAGCGGTCATGAAGGTGCGCGATGATTTCGAGTTGGAGCTCGATCGCATGATGAGCACGGCCCCTGAGACAACCGATCTAGGCCTGCAGGCGCAGGCGATCAAGATGCTGTACCTCACGATGCTCCGAGCCGAGGAAGAGGAACTCGTGCGGATCCGTGACGAGGAAGGTCTGCCGGATCCCGTCTTTCGGGCGCTGCAGGCCCAGATCGACATTCGCCGCGAGGCACTGCGGTCGACTCGATGAGCGTTGACCCCAGGCTGGTCGAGTCGAGAAGTGGCGTCTCCACTACGGCGATCATCGGAGTTCTCTCGATCGCCGGTGTTGCCGTCGCGATCATGCAGACCATTCTCGTTCCCATTATTCCCGACCTGCCGGGCCTGCTCTCCGTGTCCGCCGAGGATGCCTCCTGGCTCATCACGGCCACCCTCATCGCGAGCGTGGTCGCGACACCCTCGCTCTCGCGACTGGCCGACATGTACGGAAAGCGACGAATGCTGCTGGTCAGCCTCGGCTGCCTGCTTGCTGGCTCAGTGCTTGGAGTCGTCGGCGACTCACTTCTCCTGCTGATCATCGCCAGGTCCTTGCAGGGATTCGCGGTTGCGCTCGTGCCGATCGGCATGAGCATCATGCGTGACGAGCTGCCGCGGGAACGGCTCGCCGGCGCAGTTGCCCTGATGAGCGCGACAATTGGCATCGGTGGAGCTGTGGCCCTTCCTCTCTCCGGCTGGATCTATTCGCAATTCGGGTGGCATGCGATCTTCTGGAGCTCGGCGGCCATCGCGCTGGTCATGATCATCGCGGTGCTCATCGTGATCCGGGAATCGCCGGTTCGCTCGGGAGGTCGTTTCGACTACAAGGGCGCGATCTTGCTCTCACTCGCCCTGACCTCCGTGCTCCTGGGAATCACCAATGGTGGCGCCTGGGGCTGGACATCGGTGACGACGCTCGGTGCCTTCGTTCTCGGTCTGGCACTGTTTGCGGCATGGTGGCCCATGGAGTTGCGCGTGCGCGATCCAATCGTCGACCTTCGCACGTCGACTCGTCGATCGGTGGCGCTGACAAACGCCGCTTCGCTGGTCATCGGGTTCGCGATGTATGTCAATCTCCTCACCACGACCCAGCTGCTGCAGCTGCCAGAAGCCACCGGCTTCGGCTTCGGAATCAGCGCGATGGCCGCGGGCCTTGTGCTCCTGCCTGCGGCAATGGCGATGGTGATCCTGGCTCCCGTCTCGGCCCGGATCACCCGACGCTTCGGCGCGCGCTCGACCCTTCTTCTCGGTTCGGTGATTCTCGCAATGAGTTATCTCGGTCGTACGTTCTTCATGAGCACCGAGCTCGAGGTCGTCATCGGTGCCGTGCTGGTCTCGTGCGGCACTGCCTTCACCTATTCATCGCTGCCGGTGCTGATCATGCGAGCCGTGCCGCTTCATGAGACGGCGGCAGCGAATGGGCTCAACACCGTTGTGCGCATGATCGGCACGGCCATCGGCAGCGCTGCCGTCGCCGCTTTCTTGACGACGCTGATGATGAACGTTGACGGCGGGCTATTGCCCTCCGAAGCTGCTTTCCGCGCGATCTTCCTCTGCGCAGCAGCTGCGGCACTGATCGGGCTGATACTCGCGATGTTCATCCCCGATCGAGTGACTGATCAGCCAGATGAAGCGGACATCATCGATGGAACCGAGCGCGTCAGGCAATAGTGAAGTGCGAAGCTCCTGCGATTACGGGGCGAGGGTTCCTCCGAAGATCTGCCAGGCCAGCAGCGACTTCGCGATGAGGCTCAGCCAGATGTAGGTGCGCTCACCTGAGAGGTAGTTCGCCCAGCGTCCGACCTTCTTGTACTGGAGGAACTGCACCAGCGCGAAGATGTTGAAGAAGATGAACAGCGAGATGATGATGCCGTAGACGAACGGCGGGGCGCTGAGTTCAGCAGGTGCTCCGGGCGAGATCACGTAGACCGCAATGGCAATCCACGGCACGATGCCTGCGATGCAGCCGAAGATGAAGGGCATCCATCCGCCCGAGCCGGGCTTCTCGTACTTCTCCTGGAGCCAGCCGAAGAGGATCATGGAGGCATTGACGCCGAACAGCGCAATTACGGCGGCGACGTCGCTGATGCCGCAAATGAGTGCGATCAGCACGATCATCACTGATGAACTCAGCGAGTACTCGACCCAGCGGAAGTAGTTGTGCTGGTGAGCGAGTCCGTTGGCGTAGCGCGGGAAGAACCAGGGGCTTGCAACCAGGAAGTGGAAGAGTGCGGAAAGCCCGAAGAACAGGGCGACGCCCCAGCCGATCCGAACGTCGAAGATGGTGACGGGTGGCGCGAAGGGGCTGCCGGGCGGCCCGGTCATGTAGGTGCCGGTCACCGGGAGGGCGAACGAGTTGGAGAGCACGAGCACGGCGATCATCTGAATCAAGTGGGCAAAGCCCGCGATCACGTTCAGGCGACGCAGCTTGCGCAACTGCTCAGGGGCAACGGGAACGACATCAGTGGTGGTCATGCTTAATGGTGGCACGTGCAGTCACCCCACGTGGGGAACACGCCCCGCCTAGATACCAATTGACTGCTTGCGCAGCGTGCGCGTACCCACGAGCACCGCGAGCAGGTAGATCACTGCGGCCACCCCGATGAGCCACTGGTACCCGATCAGCAGTGACAGGTACTCCAGGCAGCCGCCGATCATGGCGCCGAAGAGGTTTGCGGCGAAGGCGGCCGTGGGGTTCTCGGAGTTCTTGAATCGCGAGGTAAAGAGCAGATTCGCGAAGAAAATC
>JBIJBU010000118.1:0-5680 GCA_044345075.1 Candidatus Nanopelagicales bacterium
ACTCCGGCGCGCTCGGCGATCTGGTCCATGCCGGCCGAGTGGTAGCCATCGGCAGAGAACACCTCGAGAGCCGCCTCGAGCAGCTGCGCGCGACGCTCGGCCTTGGGAAGGCGGGCGGGGCGTGCGGACTCGATGGTCATGATCCGAACCCTACCGACGGGTAACCATTGCGGGGACTACTTGGGTAACCTAGGGACATGACCGAAACCGTGCTTGCTCCGCCGTGGCCTCGCTCTGAAGTGACGCTGGCGCATCGCACCCTCGCCGTCAGGCACGCCGAGCCCACGCGCCCTGGCCTTCCGATCGCGATCTTCGTCCACGGGCTCGGCGGCTCCTCGCTGAACTGGACAGATCTCATGGACGCCCTGCGCGATGAGGTCGATGGCTATGCGGTCGACCTCGGCGGCTTCGGTCAGTCACCGCCCCCGCGTGATGGCGATATGACTCCGTTGGGCCACGCCCGCGCTGTCGTCGATCTCATCGATCACCTCGGTGGCGGTCCTGTGCATCTCTTTGGCAATTCACTAGGTGGAGCTGTCACTCTGCAGGTCGCCGCGCGGCGCCCCGACCTCGTTCGCTCGCTGACGATGACCTCACCTGCGCTGCCGACCTTCAGCATCGGCAAGGGCAATGTGCATCTTCCTGTGATCGCCGTGCCTGGCGTGGGCGAGAAGCTCATCGAGAAGTTCCTCAACGTGCCGGTCGAGCAGCGCGTGCAGGGCTCGATCGACCTGTGCTTCGCTGACCCGTCGCGAGTCGCGCCGCAGCGTTATGAAGAAGCTGTCGCGGAAGCCAAGGCGCGCGAGCACTTCCCGTACGCGAACGATGCATTCCTCGCCACACTGCGCGGAATGATGAAGACCTTCCTCGATCGCGGACCGCAGCGCCCCTGGAAGCTTGCGGCGAAGATCACCTGCCCCACTCTCGTCATCTACGGCCGCAAGGATCCGCTGATCGACGCAAGTGCTGCGCACAAGGTCACCAAGTACTTCCCGAATGCGCACGTCGTGGTGCTGCCCGACTCCGGTCACGTGGCACAGATGGAGCACCCGGAGTTCGTCAAGGCCGCATGGGATCGATTCATCGCGTCCTAGTTATCCACAGCTCGTGAACTGACCCTGGTGCACGACTACTGATCGGCCTACCGTCGTCGAGTTATCACTCGATCGGGGGTCGACATGCTCAGTGAACTTCATGCGCGCGTGCGCACGGCTTTACTCGATGCGGGTATTGATCCCATGACGAATTCGACGGGTGCGAGAGCCGTCATTGACGAGTGCCTCGTGGGTGAAGAGCAAGGTCAGGGGAGCGATGACGTTAGGCGAACGCTGCTGGCATCGTTCACCGGTTATGGGGCACTGCAGCCACTCTTTGACGATCCTGATGTCGAGGAGATCTGGATCAACGAGCCAGGCCGAGTGTTCGCCGCACGAGGCGGGCGAAGTGAGCTCACGACAATCGTCCTGAGTGATGTAGAAATTCGTGAGATCGTCGAGCGAATGCTGCGGGCCTCTGGTCGTCGACTGGATCTCTCGAATCCCTTTGTCGACGCGATGCTTGCTGACGGCAGTCGCCTTCACGTGGTCATTCCCGACATCACCCGAGCTCACTGGTCTGTGAATATCCGTCGATTCGTTATCCGAGCCGCACATATTGACGAACTCGCGGCTCTCGGCACTTTGAGTGCACAGGCCGCTGAATTCCTCGAAGCGGCCGTCGTCAGCGGTCTCAACATCATCGTGGCCGGCGGCACTCAGGCCGGCAAGACCACGATGCTCAACGCTCTTCTCGGTTGCGTTCCCTCGCACGAGCGACTCATTAGCTGCGAGGAGGTCTTTGAAATCCGCACGGAGCACCCTGACTGGGTGCCAATGCAGACTCGCGACGCCAGCCTTGAAGGCACGGGTGAGGTCAGTCTTCGGCGCCTGGTGCGCGAGGCCTTGCGCATGCGGCCCACGAGACTCATCGTCGGCGAGGTGCGGCAGGCCGAGGCTCTCGATCTCCTCGTAGCAATGAACAGCGGAATGCCATCGATGGCAACCCTGCACGCGAACAGCGCACGTGAGGCCGTCACGAAACTGTGCACCTTGCCACTACTGGCCGGTCAGAACATTCCCGGTGACTTCGTGGTGCCAACCGTGGCTGGCAGTGTCGATCTCATCGTGCACGTGGCAACCCTCGCGAACGGTCGTCGGGTCGTACGCGAGATCTGTGCACTCTCCGGTCGAGCCGAGCAAGGCGTGATCGAGCTAGCTGAGATCTTCAGTGATCGTGGCGCAGGGCTGGAGCGACGGGGTGGATTCCCTCCGCATCCCGAGCGCTTCGAGCGCGCAGGGATTGATGTTGCCCGTGTGCTGGGTGATTCGAGCGCACGCATGAGAGCCGCGTGATGGGGGCATTCGTCGGATTAGTCCTGGCCGTTGGGGTGCTCTTGCTGATTCTTTCCGTGAGTAACCCCACGTCGCATGCGCAGCGTCGTGGGCGACTACAGGTGCTGATCGATTCGGCTGCGCTACCGCAGGCCACCCCGAACACGGTGATCTCAGTTGCGACCGCGGGAGCAGTGATCAGTGGCGCAGCAGTTCTGCTGGTGACTTCAGTGCCCGTTGTCGCGCTCATTGCAGCATTGGTCGCCTCGCTGATTCCGTTCGTTCTGTTGCGGCGGAGAGCTCGCACACAGTCGCGGGCGCTCCGAACTGCGTGGCCTGATGCCATCGATTCCCTGACCTCCGCCGTTCGCGCAGGTATGTCGTTACCCGAAGCGCTCGCAGACCTCTCCAATCGCGGCCCGGCGGCTCTGCGTCCGGCATTCGCTGAGTTTGCGGCTGAGTACCGAGTGTCTGGTTCTTTCGGTACGGCGCTCACGTCGTTGAAGGACTCACTTGCCGATCCAGTGGCAGATCGGGTGATCGCCTCTCTGCAAGTCGCGCGTGAGGTGGGCGGAACAGATCTAGGCCTCGTACTGCGCACGCTGAGCTCATTGCTTCGCGCCGATTTGCGCACTCGTGGAGAGATCGAGGCTAGGCAAAGCTGGACAGTTTCCGCTGCCAGGTTGGCAGTTGCGGCTCCGTGGATCACCTTGGCTTTGCTCTGCACGAGACCGGAAGCTGCGTCGGCATATCGATCTGCGCTCGGCGCACTGATCTTGATCATCTGCGCAGGTTTGACGGTGGTGGCGTACCGACTCATGTTGCTGATCGGGAAACTCCCGGCCGAACCCCGGACACTCGCATGAACGGCTCCTTGGGTGGCGCCGCGTTGGGTCTTGTCGTCGCGTGCAGCGTGTTGCTGGTTATCACTCGGCTGCGCGCTACCGCGCCACTTAGCCTTCGGGAGCGAATAACCCCGTATGTTCCGCAGCTTCGAGCGCAGGAACGCCAGCGCCCACCTTCAACCCTTGAGACCCTTCGAGCCCTGCTCACCACCGGTCGCGCCGTCAATCGTGATGTGGATCGATCATCGAGCCCACAGGGGTTGGAGCAGGTGGCGGCGATCGGCACGGGGGTAGGCATCGGTGCCCTGTTCGGGTTCTCGTTCGCGCTGCGAGGCAACTCGGGACTGCTGGTAATACTCCTCGCAGTACTGGGCGGTGTCGCGGCTCAACTCATTCACACCGCTCTACTTGCCAGATCTCGCCGACAGTTGGCTGAACGGATTGGCGCCGAACTTCCCGATCTCGCCGAATTGCTCGCCTTCGCGGTCGCTGCCGGAGAATCCCCATCAGCGGCACTTGCGCGAGTTGGTTCCATGGCAAGCGGTGATCTCGGATCCCTCATGCAACGAGCAGCCGCCGACATTCGCCTGGGCGCTCCCTTCGAGAATGCGATGCGAGATCTCGTTCGATCCTCGAGGTCTCCTGACGTCCAGCGTTTCGTGGATTCCCTGCTGCTCGCGATGGAGCGCGGAACACCGCTCGCCGAGCTGCTGCGCGCGCAAGCAGCCGATTCCCGCGCGGCTCAGTCACGCAGGCTCATGGAATCCGCCGGACGCAAGGACGTCTCGATGCTGATCCCGGTTGTCTTCCTGATCTTGCCCACCGTCGTCGTTATTGCGCTCTTTCCAGGCTTCCGCAGTCTTCATCTATTCATCAACTAGCGAAAGGCTCACCATGATCACCCGACTTCACCAGTACGCGCTTCGCCTCGCACTGCAAGCCTCTGATGATCGAGGTGATGTGCCGGGCTGGGTCCTCGTGTCCGTGATGACGGCAGGGCTCGTCACAGCGATGTGGCTCATTGCCGATGATCAGCTCACGGGAGTGCTGGATCGAGCACTCACCTCTGTCGCCACCCCGTGAGGTATTCGGGGCGAAAGGACTCCGGAAGCGCGATCGTTGACTTCGTCCTTGTCGCACCACTCTTGATCGCTGTGGCTCTCGCAATTTTGCAAGTCATCCTCGTCATGCATGTGCGCACAGTGCTCACTTCCGCGGCAGCCGAAGGTGCACGCGCGGCGGCGCTTGCCGGTGCTGATCCTCGAGCCGGTGAGAGGCGAGTGAGAGCGATCATCGACGAGACCATTGCGTCTGAATCCGTTGAGCGAATAGTTGTGAGTCGACAGATGGCAGGCGGTGCCACGATCATGGCTCTCGATATCGAGGCGAGGCTCCCGTTGCTAGGTCTTTTGGGTCCGACCGTGATTCATGTGCGCGGACATTCACTCCAGGAGCAGGCGTGAGTGCACGAGCGAGACGGTGCGAGCTCGCTGATCGTGGCAGTGCGGTGATTGAGTTCATCGTGATCGGAGTGCTGGTTCTAGTACCTCTCGCTTACATCTCCATGTGTGTCATGCGAGTTCAAGCGGCCACGGTCGCGTCCTCTCTTGCGGTGCGTGAGGCGGGTCGAGCGTTCGTCACCGCCGACACCGTTCCTGATGCACGCGCCCGAGCAGTGACGGCGGCGAGACTGGCGCTCGTTGACCAGGGCTTTGAATTACCGGCGCGCGCTCTGAGCCTCCGGTGCTCGAGCGGCGGCTGCCTTCAACCGGAGTCTTCGGTACATGTTGAGTTGACATGGTCTGTCGATCTTCCGTGGCTTCCGCAGTTCCTTGGTGAGGAGCGCACGGAGATCCCGATTACGGCGCAACGCACAATGCCCGTCGATACCTACCGAGGTGATCAGTGAGTCATGCAATGAAGCGCGACGAAGGCAGCGTGATGCTGCTGGGCATCATTCTCGTGACCATCTGCATTCTCGCGCTAGCCGTCGTGGTCGACGTGTCGTCGCTCTTCCTCCAGCGCCGGAATCTGACCGCGATAGCGGATGCCTCGGCGCTTGCCGGGGCCCAGGCCATTGATCTCAATGCGTATTATCAGCGAGGGGCAAGCGAGGCCACGGCTCTCGATGCCGTGATCGTGGCGCGGGTCGTGCGAGCGAACGTTGCAGCGGTCGCATCTGCCGATGCGCTCAGAGGCGTGCAGCTCGAACAGGTGGTGAGTGATGGCGAGTCAGTCCGGGTGCATCTGAGCGCGCCCGTAGAGGTGCCATTTTTGGGAGCTATCTTCGGCGAACGCGCTGAAGTCATCGCCAGCGCACGATTGGACTATCGCTCAGCGCGCTAGCCCTGCGCAGTGAACGAGGTCAGTGGTTGTAGCCGGTTGTCTTCGCGCGCTCGTATGACGCCTTGATCTCGGCCTCTGCATCAGTGCGACCGACCCACGTTGCGCCCTCGACGCTCTTGC
>JBIJBU010000001.1:0-56324 GCA_044345075.1 Candidatus Nanopelagicales bacterium
CGCGGCCATCCCCGGCGCGATGTTGCCGCGCCATTTCTCCGCATGACTCTGCCAGGCTGCTTGGGAGGTCATCGCTTCCACAGCCTCACGGGCGGTCAGCCGCTGGTCATCAGAGTATTCAGGCTCATTCACTAGGGAACGTGTCATTGCGGCTGCGATGATGACCTGCCAGTCAGGCATGGTCACAGGAGCATCCGAGGACACGCATACGCGAACGCCCGAATCGATTGCAGTGCGCAGTGGCTGTCGGGCAAGGGAGCGCCGCTCGCCGAGGATCGGGACGATGATCCGTCCCATCATCCAACGGATACCGGGATTCGCATTCAAGGCAAGACCTAGCTCCGACATCCGGCTCAGATCGTCGTGAGTCACAAAGTCTCCATGAATCACGTAGTGCCGAGACTTGCTTGCGGTTCCCGACTCCGCAATAGCATCGAGGAATGTCGTGATCGTTCGATCGCCGATGCTGTGAGCGCCGATCTGCCAACCGCGTGAAGCTGCTGCGCGAACGATCTCCCGTAACTCAGCGACCCGCTCCTCATCGGTGTTTCCCGCCACTTGCAAGTGTCCGCAGCAGCCATCGTCGTAGGGCTCGGTGACCCAGGCGGTGCGACTACGCGGAACCCCGTCGGCAAAGACCTTGACCTGCGCGATATCTAGGTGGCTCATGCTTCCGCCGTGCGCTGGCGCGCCCCATGCGTCAAGCCCCTCGGCTACCGCTCGTGCCGTGGTGCCGCCAAGGCCGCCATATAACAGCATGAGATTCGCCCGAATGATCAACTCGCCGGATGCATCGAGCTGTCGATAAGCCTCAACCGCACCGAGGTCGCCGGTGCCATCCATCAATGTTCGGGCACCTGGTCCGAGTCCAGGGTCAGTGAAGGCAGTGATCCCGTGCTGAAGCAGGTTGCTCTGGCTGGCAAGAATCGCCTGCTTCTGCTGGGCAACCGTGAGTGCCGGTATCGCGTCGTTGATCACACCGACCGCAGCCTCGTAGACGAGTCCGGTCGGTGAGCCATCTGCGTAACGCACGAAGATTCCGCCGGAAGGATCGGAGGTTGATTCGCCGACTCCGGCAATCTGAAGTGCCAGGGAATTGCAGACAGCTTGATGCCCGGAGAAATCACCGAGGATTACCGGGATGCTCGGGAAGATCACGTCGAGGTCAGCGGCGCAGATCGTTCCGGATGGCCCCGACCCCTGGAAGAGGTTTCCGTTCCATCCGATTCCACGAATCCAGCCATTGGGTTCCGGCTCTGCACCGGCGAGTCGATGCTGGAACTCCTCCAATGAGCGGACGTCACGCATGTCGTGGGCGGTCAGCGAGCGACCGTACTCGTATCCATGCAGATGCGAGTCATCAATGCCGGGAAGCACGGTGCGGTTACCGGCGTCAATGACTGTCGCTCCGGACATGCTCAGCTGCGCGGCGTCGGACTGGTCAACGACTGCCGAAAACACCCCATCCTCGATAGAGAATGCCGAGATTCCCGGGCGCAGGGGGGCGAGGTTTGCGTTGATGACAATTGTGCGTTGCGACATAACCCGCATCGTCTCAGACAGTGGCGGCTAAGTCAGTGAGTTTCGCGGTTGACCGCTCGAATCCCATTTCGGACCCTGGTGACCAGGCAAGACGGCCTCGAATGGACACCGAGAACATGGGGTAACAGATGGGCACCGACTGTAGGGTCAAGCCATGCTCAAGGGAATTGATCCTCTGCTTAGTGGTGATCTTCTGCGCATCCTCGATGACATGGGACACGGCGATGTCCTGATGATCGTGGACCGCAATTACCCGGCGGTAGCCAGCGGCCGTCCGGTGATCAGGCTCGGCGAGGTCACCGTGCTGCGTGCCGCGCAGGCGATTCTCAGCGTGTTCCCTCTCGACTCCTTCATCGAGCGTCCGCTCGAGCGCATGGAGGTCGACAACGATCCCGCCAAGACGACCCCAACTCAGGACGCCATGCTCACGCTCGCGAGTGACAGCGAGGGTCGATCGCTTGAGTACGGCATCGTGCCCCGTCTCGATTTCTACGATCGCGCTAAGTCAGCCTTCGCTGTCGTGCACACGCTCGACACCGTGCCCTACGGCTGCTTCTTCCTGCACAAGGGCGTCATCTTTGGGTAGCGAAGATTGACTAGTCCGTCTTCTCATGCACAGCGCGTTCACCGGGCATGCTGCGATGGCCCGCTTCGCATCCTTGATGAGATGGTCGGTTACGTCGGTCACTGGGCCACCTGAGTGCAGCACCGGGTAGTCCCATTCGTCGAGACCAGTGAGATCGGGAAGCACTCCGGCGAAGAAGCCGTGACCATCGCGGGTAGGCGTTTCACTGTGCGTGCGGTCATGCGTTCACGATATTGACGGTGAATCAGAACCAGACCATCTGCTGCCTAAATCGGGGTAAGGCTTTCGTGCTCTCAATGGACTCGCCCCTCCACCTGCGTCAAGATGGTGGAATGACCGCGCAATCAGATCTCGTCAGCCTCTTTTCACCCGGAACCGACGTGGTGAACGGCGAGCTGGTGATTGGCGGAGTTCCAGCCACACAGCTCGCCGCCGAATTCGGAACGCCGGCCTATGTGATCGACGAGGGCTACCTGCGGCAACGCGTGCGCGACTATCGCGACGGCCTTGCCGCTCGCTGGCCGAATAGCCGCGTGTACTTCGCATCCAAGTCATTTCCGTCCACGCCTGTGTATCGAGTGATGGCGGAGGAGGGCATCGGTGTCGATGTTGCCGGCGGAGGCGAGATCGTGATGGCGCTGGCCGCCGGTTTTGCGGGTGCCGATCTGCTCCTGCATGGCAACGCGAAGACAGATGCCGAGCTGCGCATGGTGCTCGATGCGGGGGTCGGCCTGATCGTGATCGATAACTTCCGCGATATCGAGCGCATCGAAGAACTTGCATCGTCACCCGTCGACGTACTGGTGCGTGTGCGCCCCAATGTCGGTGCGGCGACACACACGGCGATGGCGACAGCCACTGACGCTTCGAAGTTTGGTCTGCGTCTCGATGACGCACGCGAGGCGATTCGGCGTATCGAGGCATCGACGAATCTGGTGATGAAGGGCCTGCATGTTCACGTGGGTTCGCAGATTCTGCAGGCTGCTCCCTTCGCCGAGGCGATCGCTGCGATCGGTACGCTCGGCGATTTCGAGATCTACGATCTGGGTGGCGGCCTTGGTGAGCGTTACACCTATGCCGACCCCGACCTAAGCCTCGATGAGTACCTCGACGCAGTCGTCGGTGCTGCGCGCGCTGCGCTGCCCGCGAATGCGCGGATCCTGCTTGAACCCGGTCGATCACTCGTCGCTCGCGCCGGGTGCACCTTGTATGAAGTGGTGAACGTCAAAGAGTCAGACAGCCCTTTGGCCCCGACCTTTGTCGCGATCAACGGAGGCATGGCCGACAACCTCGAGGTCTCGCTCTATGGTCAGCGCTTCGAGGCGACCATCGTCGATGCGGTGGGAGGCGGTGAGTCGGTCAGTCTGGTCGGACGACACTGCGAGTCGGGCGACATGCTCTCCGAGGGCGTGCTCCTGCAGAACCCGGAGCCAGGCGACATCGTGGCCGTGCCCGTGACGGGCGCCTACTGCTTCACCATGTCGAATAACTACAACGGCGCCCTGCGGCCGCCTGTCATCTTCGTTCGCGAGGGCCAAGCCCGTGCAGTCGTGCGCAGGGAGACCTACGATGACCTAATTGCCCGAGATATGGTGATTTAACATCGGAATTCGCGGATCTACCCATCGGTAATATCTGAGGCCGTACGATCGGCACAGCAGCTTTTCGGCTGCACCACACGTTATGGAGAACTAGATGCTGAACCGACGCATGGGCGCCTCACTGGCCGCCCTGGGCGCAACCGCCCTTCTGCTCGCCGCCTGCGGCGGCTCGTCCAGCTCCACCGCCTCGAGTGCAGCTCCGGCTGCATCCACCGCAGCTTCTGAAGCTGCCGGCGTCGGTGCTTCCGCAGCCCTGCTGCCGCAGGAGTACAAGGACAAGGGCGTCGTCAACGTCGCCAGCGACATCCCCTACCCCCCGATGGAGATCCTGAACGAAGACGGCACCGTGTCGGGTCTCGATTACGACCTGTCGCAGGCCCTCGGCCAGCAGCTGGGCGTGAAGTTCAGCTTCAACAAGCAGGCCTGGGATTCGATCATCCCGTCGCTGCAGTCGGGTAACCACGACATCATCATGTCGGGCATGAACGACACCCTCGAGCGCCAGCAGACCCTTGACTTCGTCGATTACTTCCTCGGCGGCTTCTCGATCCTGGTCGCCAAGGGCAACCCCGATGGCATCACCTCGCTCAAGGATCTTTGCGGCAAGACTGTCGCCGAGGAGGTCGAGGTTGCTCAGATCGCTCTCATCAAGGCTGTTGCCAAGGAGTGCCCGGCCGGCCAGACCATTGAGATCATCGAACTGCCGACTGACGGCGACGCACAGAACGCCGTTCGTGCGGGCAAGGCTTCAGCAGACGTCCTCGACGCAGCAGTTGCCGGCTACAGCGCCGCAACCGCACCTGATCTCTTCGAGGTCGTCGTGGATCCCAATGAGCCCAACGGTGTCGAGCCGGTCTACACCGGCATCGGCATTCTCAAGGAGGATTCCGGTCTGACCGCAGCACTCCAGGCTGCACTGCAGGAGCTCATGGACAATGGCACCTACATGGAGATCATGAACAAGTACGGCCTGGGCCAGTACGCGATCACTGAGGCGATCGTCAACGGCACCAAGGCCTGATCTGACGCTGTTCAGATCTGACCTTGCATAACTGAACCGGGAAGGGGAATCGTCATGACCACCGACGTCGAGCGTTCGACGGCCGATGATGTCGTGGCGATTCCCCTTCGCCATCCCTGGCGCTGGATTGCCGCAGCAGCAGTCATCGTCATCCTGGGACTGCTTCTCAACTCCATCTGGAACAACGAGAACATCGCCAAGCAGTACATCTGGCAGTACATCTTCGATCCGCGCATTATCAAGGGCGTCTGGATCACCCTCGCAGTCACGGTGATCGCGATGGTGATCGCCACCATCCTCGCGATCATTCTCGCGATCATGCGCATGTCATCGAACCCCGTGCTGCGCGGAGTTTCGTTCCTCTACATTTGGTTCTTCCGCGGTACCCCGTTGCTCGTACAGATTGTCTTTTGGGGGTACCTGGGCCTGCTCTACAAGCAGATTTCGCTCGGCGTTCCTCTTACCGACTTCCACATCTTCGCGGTCGACACCAACACGCTGATCCCCGCCTTCGTGGGCGGCGTGATCGCACTGAGCCTCAACGAGGCTGCCTATGCGGCCGAGATCGTGCGCGCAGGCCTGCTCTCGATCGATCACGGCCAAAAAGAGGCGGCCTACTCGCTCGGCATGGGCCCCGGCTACACGCTGCGCCGCATCATTCTTCCGCAGTCAATGAAGGTGATCATCCCGCCGATGGGCAACGAGACCATCTCGATGCTGAAGAACACCTCCCTGCTGGCCATCGTCGCTGTACCGGAGCTCTATACGGCAGCGAGCCAGATCTCCGCGGGTAACCTGCGTCAGGTTGAGCTGCTGATCGTGGCAAGTCTGTGGTACCTCTTCATCACATCGGTACTCTCCGTCCCGCAGTTCTACCTGGAGCGCTACTACGCGCGTGGCAACTCGCGTGAGCTCCCACCGACACCTATGCAGCAGCTCAAGCGCGCGATCGGCCGAATGCAAGGTCGAGCTGACAACCGTCGCATTGCCGCGAAGGCTCACGAGGAGGCCGGATCATGAGCGAGCAAGAGCTGATGGTCGATGCCCGCGGCGTACGCAAGTGGTTCGGTTCCCATGAGGTGCTCAAATCGATCTCGCTGACAATCCCGCGTGGTGAAGTGCTCTCCCTTCTTGGCCCTTCGGGTTCCGGAAAGTCCACCTTCCTGCGCTGCATCAACCATCTCGAGAGCATTGATGGCGGACGCATCTACGTCGACGGCGAACTGATCGGATACCGGGAGCGCGGCGACAAGATTCACGAGATGAAGCCGCGCGAGATCGCCAAGCAGCGCCGCAAGGTCGGCATGGTCTTCCAGCGTTTCAATCTCTTCCCGCACATGACAGCCCTGGGCAACATCATCGACGCACCCATGGGCGTCAATGGTGACTCCAAGGTTGATGCCACGGCTCACGCGCGTGAGCTTCTCGAGCTCGTGGGCCTGGCCGATAAAGCTGATGCCTACCCCGCACAGTTATCGGGTGGCCAGCAGCAGCGTGTGGCCATCGCCCGTGCGCTCGCGATGAAGCCGACGCTGATGCTCTTTGATGAGCCGACCTCCGCGCTCGATCCCGAGCTCGTAGGCGATGTGCTCGACGTCATGCGCAATCTTGCGAAGTCAGGCATGACCATGATCGTGGTCACGCATGAGATTGGCTTCTCTCGTGAGGTCGCCGATCGCATGGTCTTCATGGATGACGGACTGGTGATCGAGACAGGTGCCCCTCGCGATGTGCTGGACAACCCGCAGCACCCGCGCACCCAGGCCTTCCTCGAGTCCGTGCTCTAGCCTCAGCGACATGACACTTGTCGCCGGAGTTGATTCCTCCACCCAGTCGGTCAAAGTTGTCATTCGCGATGCCGACTCGGGCGAACTGATTCGCGAAGCACGGGCCCCGCACCCCGAAGGCACCGCTGTTGATCCACATGCTTGGTGGTCGGCACTGGGTACTGCACTTGATGGAATGCTCGACGGCGTCTCGGCGATCGCCGTAGCCGGGCAGCAGCACGGAATGGTGGTCCTCGACTCCGCAGGCGAACCTGTGCGTGATGCGCTCTTGTGGAATGACACTCGGTCGGCAGCAGCAGCCGACGATCTCGTGCGTGAATGGGGAGGCCCCCAGGCTTGGGCCGATGCAGTCGGCAGTGTTCCAGTAGCAGCTTTTACTGTCAGCAAGGCTCGGTGGCTCGCCCAGCACGAGCCTGACAATGCCGCGCGGGCCGAGTCGATGATGCTTCCGCACGACTACCTCACCTGGCGACTGGCCGGCTGCCCCGATGTCGCGACTACTGACCGAGGCGATGTCTCGGGTACCGGTTATTGGTCACCGGCCACCGGTGAGTACCGCGACGATCTCTTCGAGCTGGCCTTTGGTCGACAGCTCAGGCTCCCGCGAGTGGCCGCGCCTGCGGAGATCGTCGGCGAGACTTCCGCGGGAATTGCGATTGCTCCAGGTACCGGCGACAACATGGGTGCCGCGCTTGCCCTTGAGCTCGCCCCGGGTGACGTCGTCGTGTCACTGGGCACGTCGGGCACCGCCTTCGCCTGTTCCTCCGTGCCCTCGGCCGACGCATCCGGCGCGGTTGCCGGATTCGCCGATGCCACCGGACGATTCCTGCCACTTGTCTGCACCCTCAATGCCGCGCGAATCCTGACATCCACTGCGGCGATGCTGGGTGTCGGATTCAATGAACTAGCCGAACTTGCTCTTTCGGCTCCCGCAGGCTCTGGCGGGCTGGTGCTACTGCCCTACTTCGATGGTGAGCGCACCCCGAATCTGCCGGATGCCACAGGCTCCCTGCACGGCATCACTCGGGCGAACTACACGCCGGCGAACATCGCGCGGTCCGCATACGAGGGAATGCTGTGTGGCCTGGCTGATGCTGTTGACGCGCTAGTCGATGTTGGCGTGAAGCCCGGGCGCATCATGCTCGTGGGCGGGGCCGCAGCCAACACGGCAGTTGCTCAGATCGCCACCACTCTTTTTGATGCGCCTATCGAGATCCCAACTCCGGGCGAGTACGTCGCCGATGGTGCAGCTCGGCAGGCGGCATGGGCAATCAGCGGTGCCACCGCACCGCCAGCATGGAATCTCGGTGCTGCGGGGTCACGATTCGAGGCTGCTCCGATGGCCAGCGTGCGTGAGGCCTATGCCGCAGCGCGTGACCGCTTCACTCAGTAAACGTAGACCCGAGTTCCGATCGGGGAGTTCCGGTAAAGCCATTCGGCTGCCTTGAGATCCCGGAGATTCACGCAGCCGTGCGATGCGCCGTTGTAGCCATCCCGGCGAAAGTACTGCGAGTAGTGAATGCTCTCGGAGCCGTTGTAGAAGAGCGAGTAGGGCATCGGTGTGCCGTAGTCGGTCGATCGGTGATCCTTGGACTTTCGATAGACCCGGAAATCACCGAGATCAGTCGGGTAACGGGGTGAGCCGATGCGAATGTCCATCGTGCGCACCACCTGGCCGTCACGCACGTAGCGCAGTGCCAAGAATGTGGTGTCCACGCAGATCGTAGTCGCGATCTTGCAGGCACGTGGAATCGCCGGAAGGTCGGCATCCTCGGCGTGAGCGGAGTGCACCGGCAGGAGCCCTAGTGTCAGGGCTGCGAGAGTGAAGGCGATTGCTCGTCTCATGACCGAGAGTCTAGAAGGCCCATCAGAGCCGCGATGCCGAGTACGGATCGGGGTGCGTAAGCGGTTCGCCAGAGGCCGCCGTGATTGGCGAGCGCACTGAATTGATCCATTGGATTTGCCAGGGGAGTGTCGGGATTGGCAACCGAGGCGGGATTGCGAAGATCGTGCACGAGCAGGGCGGCCATCAGCACTGTCGAAGTTGCTGGCTCGAAGATCTCGACTCCGAACCGCCCTGCACCGGCGTAGGCAGCGGAGAGTGCTCGGTTCTTGATCACTGATTGCGTGCGAGTGGCAGGTGCGAGGTTCAAGGAGACGGGAACGCCTTGTGCACGCGAATACAGGGCACGCCAGCGCTGAATGCGCTTGGCCAGGGCGTAGTTCGGGCCCTGTTGCGGAATCAAGGAGTCATTGATGCCGATCTCGCGACCCTCAGGGGTGACGTAGACATCGGGATAGTTCGGCTCGAACTGGCCCGCCATGCGAAGTGGCGCCTGGAAGAGAGCGGCAAAGCCGCGTGCGTCCCAACGCCGCTGCGCCTCGGTCACGGCCTCGATCGGCACCATGAATACGTCGGTAGGCGTGGCCAGGAATGCGAGCGTGATGTCGTCGCGGCGATTGATGAGGTCATCGGCTATCGCATCTGCAGCGACTGAGAGAAGTGCGTGTGTTGCCCCATCGGCGTAGGCATACGTGCCCAGAACGAAAGGCTGATCAATGACATCGAGCCAGGTACGGATCTCGGGTGCGTGCGTCAGCAGATTCACGCCGGCATGCTGCGCCACGTTGATGTCGTCATCCGGGTGCAACAGGCCCCCAACAACAAAGGGCGGCTGACCCTCGGCGTCGAGTGCGATCGGGATGCGCATTGCTCCCGCAGTGCTGCGAGTCGTCTGAATCAGCTTCTCCCACAGTGTCGGGCGTGGCAGATCGACGGCGTGAATACGTGCGCCCCAGCGCAGGAGTGACCGAGTCGGACCCATCTCCGCCGAGGCACCAAGAATCGCGACATCGACATCAGTGAGATCGAGCCAGTCCGGGTTGTCGAGCACCGCGTGCATGGCCACGGCGAAACCCGGCTCGGCGATTCCGTCGCGCACCCACGTGTCGATCTGGGTGCGCAGTTCAGCCCCGAAGAGCCGCTTGCCGCGATACGGGACCGAGAGATCCTTTTCCCTCGCGGCGTGTCCGCGCACATCAACAGAGGCGAGGCCAGGTGCAGAGAACATTGCCATGGCCTCAGCAAGCGACTGCTCGACTCCATTGCGGCTCATGCGGAAACGCCGATGCGCAGACGAAAGTCCCTGCTCGGCGACACTCAGGGCAGCAGCCGGCGAAGAGGTCGCGCTGACGATGATGTCGCGCAGGGGTGTCAGGTAGCCCGATCGCCAGTCACGGGTGTGCTCGATACGAGCGGCGAGATCTGGATCAATCTCACGGACGCTGTCAGCGAAGATGGCTCGACCGGTAGCACTCGTACTGCGCTCACCATCACCGCCGGCAGGAAAGCAGACGCCTTCCGGTGACTGATTCGATGCCATTAGCGCAGATTAGTCGGATTCAGCCGCGTTCCATCAGAAGCTTGCGATACGGCGCGAGTTCCGATGTCTTGTCGATTCCGATAACACCGACGAGGCCTGAGTCGTCAAAGTACTCAGCGATGCATGCCTCATCGGCAGTGCCCGCAACGATCTCGATGCGCGTGGCGTTACCGGGCATGCCGAAGGACTGGATCTTGTGGCTGTACTGATCGGACCAGAACGATGGCATCGCGGTGAACGGGGTCTGCGAGACCTCGTCGCCCGCAAGCAGGGCGGCGAGAGTCTGACCAGCGCGCTTGCCCGTCTCGGTTGGCATATTCCAGTGCTCGATCCGACGCTTAGGCCCGGAGAAGAGTGCGTTGTGATGGCGGGCAATATCGCCGACTGCCACCACATTGATCGTGCCGTCAACGATCATCGCGTCATCGACCGAGAGCCCGTCGCCGAGATCGAGACCATTGCCATCGAGCCACTCGACATTGGCCACCGAGCCCACGGCTTCCACGACGATATCGGCTGGCAGGACTGTTCCGTCATCGAGCGTGGCAGATTCGACACGGTCATCGCCGTTAAAAGATGTGACGGTGCGTCCGAGGTAAAAGTTCACGCCATTGGCTTCGTGTCGGCGACGCATCCCGGCACCCAGCTCGGCGCCCAACGGGCGAATCATCGGCTCGGCATCGAGAGCGACGATGTTCACCTCGCAGCCAACCTTGCGAGCGGTGGCTGCAACCTCACAGCCGATAAAGCCGGCACCCATGATGAGCACCTTGGCGCCGGGAACGAGCGCCGCCCGAAGTGCGCGGGCATCCTCGGCTGTGCGCAATACGACTCGACCCGTCTGCGGGCCGGGGATCGGAAGTCTGCGGGGGCGAATGCCGGCAGCGACAGCGAGGGCATCGAACTGCAGAACAGTTCCGTCAGCGAGGGTGACGGTGCCCTCGTTGATGCTGGAGGTCACTGCAGGTGAACCGAGTTTCCAGGTGACGTCATCCACGTGGGCCTTGCGGCGGAACTCGAGATCTGCGACCTCGACTCCGCCCGCGAGCGCCTCCTTCGACAGTGGCGGTCGGTTGTACGGCAGATGGATCTCGTCACCGACGATGGTGACCTCACCTGCGTAACCTGACGCGCGCAGAGTCTCGGCTACGCGCAGACCGCCGAGGCCTGCGCCGATGATGACGACGCCGGCCATGACTAGGAGATCTCGATGGCCTGCATCGGGCAGACGTCAGCGGCGCTCTCGACATCAGCGCGACGATCGTCGGCAACCTCAGCGACGTAGACGATGTGCCCGGCAGCATCGAGGGAGAAGACGTCAGGTGCCTCGAAGCAGCACTGGCCGTAGTGCTGGCACTTGTCCATGTCGATGGTGACCTTGATCATTACTTCTTCTCCTCAACGGTTGACGGGTAGAGATCCTTCGAAGGGGTGCGGATACCGCGGAACTCCCAGTCGCCGCCCTTGGCGGTCGAGATGACCTCTTCGCTCTCGGTCGGCTGCGCACCGACATCGGTGCGAATGGGAGTGGGGCCTTCCACGATCACGTTGGTCAGCGAGCCCAGGCCCTCGACCTCGACGGTGACGACATCACCGGGGTAGACCGTGCGCGAGAACGCCGGGGTGCCGGAGAACAGGATGTCGCCGGGCACGAGCGTGATGGTGCGCGCGATATCGGCGACCAGGTAGTGCATGTCCCATTCCATCTCGGCGGTCGTGGAGTCCTGCTTCACGACGCCATTCACGATGGTGCGGATGCGCTTGTTGCGGAAGTCCCAGTCGGTGACCAGGCCCGGCCCGATGGGCGCCAATGTGTCAGCACCCTTGACCCGAAGCATCGAGCCGGCATCGGTATCGCGGAAGTCGTGCAGGCCGTAGTCGTTGCCGATCGTGTAGCCGGCGATGTACTCGCCTGCCTCATCGGGCGAGATGTTGCGGCAGGTCTTGCCGATGACGATGACGATCTCGCCCTCGTAGTTCAGCCACTTGCAGCCATTCGGGCGCACGACCGCGCCGTTGTGTGAATTGATTGCCGTGATGGGCTTGTGGAAGTACGTGGGAGCCGGCGGCAGCTTGGTCATGAATTCCTGAGTACGCGAGTCGTAGTTCAGGTGAACGCAGATGATCTTCGTGGGCTCCACGGGCGCAAGGTGAGTCGCATCGGCGATCGCTACCACTCGGCCGTCGCCGGCAATGAGATTCTCGCCATCGCGCACGACCTGCACGGGTGCGCCATCGAGGAGGATCCTTCGGTATTCGGTCACGCTTCTGCCCTTCGAGTTGTCCAGCCGGTGTCGGGTCGATCGAACCAGACATGAACCTGGCTCGTGCCAATGGAGTTTTCGTAGTCGCTGATCTGCACGCCCGGAGCTGAGAAATCACGTTCACCGAGGGCAGCAGCCATCATCACGTAGTGCGCGAACTTCGCTTCAGGACGGACCTTGAGGAATTCCGGCATGGTGTCGAGCACGAGATCGTGACGACCTTCCTTGAACCAGTCGAGACGCTGGTAGTCGGCCTCGCGGGCTTCCGGGCTGAAGATGTGCGAGGGATCGCTGGACTCGTGCTTGCGCAGTTCGCGCAGCGGATAGAACGTGTGCGACAGGGAACCGGTCGCGATGATGATGACCTTGCGATCGCTCTTGCGAATGGCTTCGCCGATTGCCCGACCCACGCGTAGGAAATCCTCGGTATCAGCGGTCTGACACACGCTCACCGAGATCCAGGACTTGTCAGGATTTCCCTTGCCGAGGTAACTCCAGATGTTCACGGAGGGGTAGTAGATCGGCAGGTAGTGATCATCATTCGCGGTGATCCAGGTGTCGTGCGGAGCACCCTCGGCTGCGATCAAGTGCGCGAGTTCGGGGTCGCCCTTCCAGTCGTAGGGAATGCGGCACATACCGCGCGGCAGCTCCTCGGCCGTGAAGAGACCCGAGCGACGATCCTGTGCGGTGACGATGAATTCGACTGTCGTGAACCAGTGCGAGTCGAGCAGCAGCACGGTGTCGTAGTCATAGGTGTCGAAGACGTCGCGGCGCAGTTTCTCGAGTGCCGGGACTAGCGAGATCTCCTTGCCCTCATTGAGCTCGTAACGAGTCTCCTTCGGCAACATGATGGTCGGCACATGCGACAGCAGACCGGCTGCGACTACCTCACCCATGACTCCTACTTCCATCCGTTCGGTGCGAACACGGTGTTCTTGACGTCAGCGTAGAAATCAAATGACCACAAGCCGCCCTCGCGACCGATGCCTGAACGCTTCGAGCCGCCGAACGGCGCTGAGAGATCGCGAACGAAGAAGCAGTTCACCCAGATCGTGCCGGCGACCAGGAACTTCGTGAAGGCCTCTGCACGCTCGCGATTGCCACTGACGACGCAGGCTGCGAGCCCGAACTCAGTGCCATTGGCGAGTGCCAGGCCTTCCTCGTCGGTGTCGAAGGTTTGCATCGTGAGAACGGGGCCGAAGACCTCTTGCGTGAGGATCTCGCTGCCCGCAGGTGCGTCGATCACGAGTGTCGGCTTGATGTAGTGAGTGCCGAGTGCGGAGTTCACTTCGCCGCCGTACGCGATCGTTGCGCCGTCGTTCTTCGCACGCTCGATGAAACCGGTGACGCGCTCCACATGCTTGAGGTGGATATTCGGCCCGATCTGGGTTTCCTCATCGCGCGGATCGCCCTGCTTGATCTGCGCAGCACGCTCAGCGAACTTTGCGGCGAACGCCTCGGCAATGCCCTTCTGTACGAGCAGTCGAGTGCCAGCAAGGCACACCTGGCCGGCGTTGTCGTACTGCTCGATCGCGAGCTCAACAGCGAGATCGAGATCGGCGTCGTCGAGGATCACTGTCGGGCTCTTGCCGCCGAGTTCGAATGAGCACGGGATCAGATTCTCAGCGGCTGCGCGAGCGACGGTCTTCGCGGTGGGCACCGAGCCGGTGAAGCAGATGCGCGAGACATCGGGATTCTCGGTGAGAGGTGCACCGGCCTCGACGCCGAAGCCCTGCACGACATTGAACACACCTGCGGGCAGGCCTGCCTCATGTGCGAGCTGTGCGAAGTACGAAGCCGTGAGCGGTGCCCACTCCGGTGGCTTGAGCACCACAGTGTCGCCCGAGGCCAGTGCCGGCCCGATGCGCCAGGTGGCGAGCATCAGTGGTGCATTCCACGGCGTGATGATTACCGCAACACCGGAGGGATCCCAGGTGACGTGGTTGGTGTGACCGCGTGTTTCGAACTCAGGGTGCTTGAGATCGTTCATCGCGTAGTCAGCGAAGTAGCGGATGTTCATGACGACGCGGGGCATGACTCCGCGGCGATGCGAGCGCAGCAGCGAACCGTTGTCGTGAGTCTCGAGCTGGGCGAGCTCCTCGATGTGCGCCTCGATGTTGTCGGCAACCTTGTGCAAGATCGCGCCGCGCTCCTGCGGGCTCAACTTGGCCCAGGCAGGGAAGGCGGCCTTGGCCGCGGCGACTGCGGCATCGGCTTCGGCGCGACCGCCTCGGCTGACCTGCGCGATCACGGTGCCGTCGATGGGGGAGACCGAGTCGAAGGTGTCGGCGGAAGCTACCCGCTGACCCCCGATCCAGTGCCGGGTATCAACCGTGACGCCGGCAACGGTGGCAGTCGACATCTGTGCTCTCATTCGTCGTTCGGAAAGTATGCTGATCGCAATTCTAGATCGTTCGGACCCTAACGGAATACGGGTCCGGCCACCAGCCTTTGGAGGAATTGTGACCCGTCCGCGCATTGCGATCCTGGGCAGGTTCACCGAATCGGCGAGTGCCTTGCGCTACCGCGGTCTGGTCAGCTCCCGTGCCCTCCTGGAATACGTCTGGGCCGCCGGCGGCGACCCCATGACCTTGCTGCCTGGCAGTGACGCTGATGCTCTCGACTGGGAGGCCCGACTCCGGGGTTTTGAAGGAGTACTGCTCCCTGGTGGCGGTGATATCCGTCCGACTCGTTACGGCAAGGGTGACGATGATCCGACCCTGTACGACATGGACGACATGCAGGATGAGTCCGACTTCACACTTACCCGCTACTGCCTTGACCAGGGGATCCCGATGCTCGCGGTCTGCCGCGGCCTGCATGTGCTCAACGTGGTGACGGGCGGCACCCTTGTGGTGGACATGCCCGATCACCACCGTCATGTGGTGCACGACGTGACCTTGAGCGAGGGCGCTACAGCCCTGGGAATCACGGATTCGCACGTGGCTGCGTCCTGCTACCACCATCAGGCGGTCGAGCGCGTGGGCGACGGGCTGACCGTCATCGGAATGTCAGCAGACGGCATCGTGGAGGCAGTCGTCGCCGATGCGAAGGCCTGGACAGTCGGCGTGCAATGGCACCCGGAGGACACCTACGCCAGCGATGAGCACCAGATGCAGCTGATGCGGCGCCTCGTGCAGGAGTCGTCGAGCGTTCTCTGACTAGGGCAAGGAACGGCTAATTCGCGGCTTGCGTGATGCGGCGCAGGATGTCGGCAGCCACGGGCTGCTCTGCCGAGGTGAGGTCGCGCACCACGTGGCGCTCAGCCTTGTTGAAGTCCGGGAAGAGCTTCTTCATCAGGCGCTTGCCCGAGGCAGTCAACTCGACCGTGACGAGGCGACCGTCCTTCTCGCCGCGCTTGCGCTCGACGAAGCCGCGGCCTTCGAGGGTGGTGAGCACCCCGCTCAGAGTGGCCTTGGAGACCCCGGCCTCGGAGGCGATCTCACGGGTCTCGGCGGTCTCCCAGATCCAGGCCACCCAGAGCACCACGAAGGCTGTCCAGGTGAGGTTGGACTTGGCCAGCACCGTGCGCTCCATGTGATTGCGGGCAGCATTGGCGGCGCGGAACAGGTTGGCGGTGACGGCCATGGCCTCGAAGTCGAGATCCATTCCGGCCAGGCGCGTAGCGACCTGGCTCTCGGTCTCGTCGAGAGTGTGCTGCCCGGGCATATGGCCCCCATCTTGAGGTGAATCGTGAGGTGATTCGTGTGGCCTGTCGAGGCACGTGATCAGGAATTATTGCCCGAAGTCTGGCAACACTTCACATGAATCGCCACATCGGTCTACAGTACTCAGATAGTTCGGACCCGAACGATCTTGAGTTCCGGAGGATTCATGAGCACGCTGACCGATGTCACCCTGGCCGACCTGAGCCTCTTCGCTGATGGCGCCCCCTGGCAGGTCTTCGAAGATCTGCGCAAGAACTCGCCTGTCCACTGGAACGTGGAGGAGGCTCCGAACAACGGCTTCTGGTCGGTTACTCGCTACAACGACATCGTCGACGTGCTTCGCGACACCGAGACCTACTCCAGCGAGATTGGCGCGGCCAATCTCGAGGAGCTCGACACTCGCCAGCTCGAAATCCGCAAGTCGATTCTGGAGACCGACGGCCCTCGTCACCGCGCCCTGCGCAAGATGCTGCAGCCGCAGTTCACCCCTCGCGCGCTCGCGGGCTACGAGACCTTCCTTCGCGGTATCACCGCCACGACCCTTGATCGTGCACTCGCCAAGGATCAGTTCGACTTCGTCGCCGACGTCGCCGCTGATTTCCCGATTCGCGTGCTGGCGCAGTTGCTCGACGTTCCCGAGTCCGACATTCCTCAGCTGATCAAGTGGGGAAACAAGATGGTCGGAAATCAGGACCCCGAGCATGCCGATGTTCTCGCCGACAGCCCTGAAAGTGAGATGTACCGCGATCTCCCGTTCCGTTCGCCGGCAGCTCTCGAGGTGTTCAAGTACGGGTACGAGCTCGCCTGGGGTCGCAAGGGTGGTAACGGAACCGACCTCGTGTCGGTGCTGATCAACACCGAGCCGTCTGACGGCATTGCTATCGATGCACGTGACTTCCGCAATTACTTCCTGCTGCTCGTCATCGCAGGCAACGAGACCACTCGCCACACCATTACGCACACCATGAACAACCTGATGGCCAACCCCGATCAGCTTGCAATCCTTCGCGAGAAGCCCGAACTGATCCCGTGGGCCGTGGAGGAATTCCTGCGCATGGCTAGCCCGGTGCATCACTTCCGTCGTACCGCGCGGCACGAGACAGTGCTCAATGGCCAGGAGATCAAGGCCGGCGACAAGGTTGTCGTGTGGTTCGGCTCTGGCAATCGCGACGAGGAAATCTTCGCCGATCCCTACAAGTTCGACGTGCAGCGTCATCCGAATGAGCACATGTCCTTCGGCCGCGGTGGCCCGCATATGTGCCTGGGCAACTCACTCGCGCGCCTCGAGATCCAGATCATGTTCGAGGATCTTCTCTCTCGCGATGTTGATCTGATGCCCAATGGAAAAGCTGATTACGTGCTGAGCAACTTCGTGCACGGCTTCAAGCGCCTGCCGGTCAAGAAGGCGTAATTCATCCGAGCAATGATGAAGGGCCGTCGACTACTCGCCGGCCCTTCGTCATCTCAGCTTTCAGTCGCGAACGAGATGCCCGAGTCCGGCCACGTTGGTGAGGAAGCTGTCGACGAGAGCATGGGCACGCTTCTGCGCCTTTGGCTCCTCGGCATATGAATAGGCAAGGAGAACATCGGGATCCTGACCGTCAGCGATGATCAAGTCGCGACCATCGCCCGGTGAGCTGTACCAGCCCTGCAGCATGTCGCCGGTGAGCTCGGGGTGGAACTGCAGTGCCAGGTTCTTGCGCAGAGTGAAGGCCTGCGACGCCCGAGAGGTGCGCGCGATCTCGGTGGCGTCCGGTGGCAGTACCCAGCGGTCATAGTGGAAGGAGAACCACGGCCCTTGGGGCACGAGTTCTTCGTCGTCGCTCCACACGCTTGTCCAGCCGATCTCGCAGTCTGGCGCGCGCCCGACGCCGCCGCCGTGCGCACGTGCCAGCAACTGACCACCGAAGCAGATGCCCATGACGGGCACACCAGCCGCATCGGCCTCGCGCAGCCATTCGACCTCGGGCAGGAGCCATGAGCCGATAGTGGAGTCATCCCAGGCCCCCCAGGGTGAGCCCATGGGGACGATGACATCGAAGGTGGTGGGGTTGGGGAACTCGTAGGTCACGACGCCGGGGGTGTTGTAGTGCGCGGCCTCGACGATGAGCTCTTCCACCACCTCAAAGCCGAGTTCGGCGAATCGCTCGGAGACGAGCCGGGGCGGGCTGAAGGCGTCGTGCTGCATGAATAGAACCCGCATGCGGCAAATCCTCTCCCAAACTGGCCCCGCGGGAGGACGATTCGACATAGGATTTCGAGATCGTTGGGGGCCGAACGATCTCTGACGATACTCACAAAGGCGAGAAACTCGCAACGGCGACAGGGGCAGCACATGCAGCAGGATTTGGCAGACGTCCGCAGGGACCTCGAGACCCAGGGCATCGACATCCTTCGGCTGCTGTGGCCCGATGTACTCGGCCTGCCGCGCTCGAAGGACATCACGGTGTCGCAGCTCGAGCGAGCGGCCGGTCACGGCCCCGCCTTCTGCCAGGCCACCTGGACAACCACGACTCGCGGTGACGTTCTCGACGGCCACGGCAGTCTTCAGGACGGACTCTCCGACATGGTGTCGCGTCTTGACGCGTCCACCATTCGCCCGATGCCGTGGGAGGAGGGCGTCGCCTACGCGATCGCTGACATTGACGAGCCGGACGGAACCCCGAATGCCATCGCGCCGCGGTCACTGCTGCGCCGCATCATCGAGGAGTACAAGGCACTCGGTCTGCTCCCGGTTGTTGGGCCCGAACTCGAGTTCTATTTTGCGCACAAGCCGAGTGACAAGTGGGAGCGCATCCTCAACAAGACCGGCCGCGTGTACCAGACAGGTTCACTCGTCGATCCCGACGGAACCTTCCTGTACCTGCTTCGCATGCTCGATCGCCTCAACATTGGCGCCTTTGCGGGCAACCACGAGTTCTGCCCGTCGCAGTACGAGATCAACCTGTGGCACGGCGATGCACTCGATGCTGCTGATCGCACCTTCTTGTTCAAGACCGCAATCAAGGACATCACGAATCGTCGCGGCATCATGAGCACCTTCATCGGCAAGCCGTGGGACGACGAGGGAGGCAGCGGTTTCCACCTGCACTTCTCAGTCACTGATGTCAACGGCCAGAACTTGATGGGCGAGCCCGACGGCGAGCTCTCGCTGATCTCACGGCGCATGATGGCCGGCATCCTCGAGCACGCACCTGCACTCGTGGCCTTCTGCAACCCGACCATTAACGCCTACAAGCGCCTCGGCCCCGACACCATGGCCCCTCATCGTTCGAGCTGGGGCTACGACAACCGCACCACGTTCATCCGCATCCCACCGGAGCGTGGTGCGGGCACCCGCCTCGAGGTGCGCATCGGCGACGGCGCTGCGAACCCGTATGTGATGATCGCGGTGATTCTCGCGGCGGCCCTCGATGGCCTTCGCCGTCAGCTCGACTGCCCGCCGCACTCTGAGGGCTGGTCATACACCGACGAGAGCCGCCCGGTGCTGCCCATGACCCTCACCGATTCGCTCAATGCCATGCGTGCCGACACCTTCCTGGTCGACATCCTGGGCGAGCCCTTCGTGCAGGCCTTCGAGACTCTCAAGCGCGACGAGGTCAAGCGTTACGAGGAGGCCGTCGAGGATCCCAGCACTCGTGAGGTGACCGCGTGGGAGATCGCGGAGTACCTAGAGGACTATTAGAGGGTGCATAACTTCATCCTCACCCTGCGGTGCCCTGACGGCCCCGGCATTACCCATGCGATCACGGGAGCATTGCTCTCGATCGGCGCGAACATCCTCGAGCAGGCGCAGTTCACCGAGCCGACCGAGAACCTGTTCTGCAACCGCACCCGCTTCGAGACAAAACTCGATGACATCGCTCGCGTGCGTGAGGCGATCGAGGCCGCGACCTCGCACCTGTCCCCGACGATCACGCTCCGCAATGAGCATGATCCGCGCCGCATTCTGGTCATGGTGTCGAAGCAAGATCACTGCCTTGTCGATCTTCTCTACCGTCGCCAGCAGGGCGAACTGCACGTAGAGATCCCCGTCATCGTTTCGAATCACCCTGATTGCGCACCGATCGCCGCGGCACATGGCATCCCGTTCGTTCACCTGCCGGTGACTCCGGAGACCAAGCAGGCGCAGGAGCACCGCGTGCGCGAACTGATGGTCGAGTACTCAATCGATGCGGTCGTGCTCGCCCGCTACATGCAGGTGCTCTCAGATGAGTTCTGCGCCGAGCTCGAGGGTCGCGCGATCAACATCCATCACTCATTCCTGCCGGGCTTCAAGGGCGCTCGCCCGTATCACCAGGCATATGCGCGCGGTGTGAAGATCATCGGCGCCACTGCGCACTTCGTGTCAGCTGAGCTCGACGAAGGCCCCATCATCGAGCAAGACGTCGCACGCGTGACTCATGCGCAAGATCCCGAGCATCTTGCTGAGATCGGTCGAGATGTCGAGCGGCTCGTGCTCGCACGCTCAGTGCAGCTCTACGGCGCAGATCGCGTGATGCTCACCGGCCATCGCACGGTGATCTTTTCCTAGTTGATCTGACTATGCGGTCAGTGCGTCAACTCGACGCACGACCTCGCGGCAGAACTCTGCATGCTTGTCCCGCTCATCGATGAAGATCGACGGCTTGATACAGAAGGTGCTGAAGCCCATCTCGAGCTGAGCGGGAATGCCCTCCAGTGCCTCGGGCAATGGTGCGACGGAGTGCGCATCGGGGAACTCAACCCGGGTTCCACCGACCATCTCGATCTCGTCAATGGAGCGACCGGCGGCCTCCAGGCCGGCCCGCAGCTTGGCGACATCGTCGGCCTTTGGGCGACCGAGGGGGTGGTACCCGCTGCCGTACTTCACGAGGCGGTTGAGCACGGGATCAGTCAGGCTCTCGCCGCCGAACCACATGGCTGGGCCCTGGGGCGTGCACGGCTTGGGGTCGATGTAGACGTCAGTGAAGTCGAAGAACTCTCCGTGGAAAGACGCGGGGGACTCGGCCCACACGCGGCTCCAGATCTCGAGATCCTCATCAAGGATCTTGCCGCGCTTGGTGAACGGAACACCGAGCGCGTCGTATTCGTCCTTATGCCAGCTGACCGTCGGCTGAATCACGAGCCGACCCTCGGAGAGTAGGTCGAGAGTCGCGAGATCTTTCGCGAGGGCGAGCGGATGACGCAGCGGAGCGATCAGCGCGATACCGCCGACGCGAATTCGAGTGGTAGCGGCGGCGATGGCACTGAGCATCACGATCGATGACGGCCATTCGGTCGCGGGATCCTGATTACCCGGCATCGCGTAGTCACGTGGATTCTCCATGCGACCCTCGGAGCCGGCCGAGGGGCCGAGCAGCACATGGTCGCTGATCATGATCATGTCGAAGCCGGCATCCTCGGCCTCCTGGGCCATGCGCACGATGCCGCGAATATCGCGCGGGTCGGTCATGGTCCAGTTCTCGGTGAGAACGCTGACGAGCTTCGGCTTCATGCGCTGACGAACTAGATCGCAGCCGAGTTGTCGGCGAGCAGCGTGCCGCCATGGAAGGTCGTGCCGACCTCGCAGTAGTAGCCGGCGATGATCTCGTCGACAGGCAGCAGTGATGCTGGCTGATCCCAGGGTGAGTCATGCAAGGTGAGTTCGGCATCGCCGATCCACGGCTGGCCGAGATCGAGATCGACGCCGCCCATCGTGGCGAGCTGGTTCAGCGACAGCCCGGCGCCAGGCACCATCGACGGCATCACGCGGTGATGCAGCATCTTGTGACCGTTGACAAAGCCATTCGACGGTGCTGGCTCACGCAGGGTGACCTTTGCACTTGCGAGTCGATGGTCGTACGCGGCGAGTGATGCGCCGAAGGTGCCACCCTCAGCAATCCGCGGAGCAGCCTTGCCACGGTTGTACGGGCGGGTGACGAAGACACTGCCGAGCTTCTTCGGGTAGCCCTGGAACCAGCCGCGACCGATCGCGAAGTCGGTGGTGACCCAGATCAGCACGCAGCGGCTGTAGGTGACGCCCTGGTAGGAACAGCGCACCACGACGAAGGCCTCGAGGTATTGGGCACGCGAGGGATCGAGGAGTTCGGCGCCACCGGTGCTGCACGACTGCCAATCGGCCCAGATGAACGCGACTGCTCCGGGGTCCTCCGGCGCGAGGTCGAGCTCGGGGGGCAAGATCGCGCGCACGTTCGCCGGGTCAGTGCGGTACTCAACTGTCATCAAGGTGCCGGAGTAGTGCCAGGGCATCTCGGGAATGAGTGCCGAGCCGCCATCGGGCGTGAAGGGGGGCAAGAAGCCCTGGGAGTTCGCCATAGTGCAGGAGCCTAGCAACTCCTCGGGGATCGTTTGGGCCCAAACAACCGATTTCCTGGATGGCCCATAGGGCACTTCCGTTCACTCGGCATTAGCCTTCGGGGGTGCCGCAGAAGCCCGCCCGCCAGCGCCTCAATCGCGAGGTGATCTGTGCTGCCGCCCTTGAGCTCGCGGCGGAGTCCGGCAGCCCCGATGTGAGCATGCGCGCCCTCGGCGAGCGTCTCGGTGTCGATGCTACGGCCGTGTACCGGCACTTCTCCGACAAGGACGACCTGATGCGTGCCGTCGGTGACCGAGCACTTGCCCCGGCGACCAGGGGATTCACCACCACTGACGATCCCGCCGACGATGTGCGCCGCATGTGCACCGGCATTCGCAAGGCCCTGCTCAAGAATCAGGTCGCGCTGATCATTACGTCGGCCGGCCCGACCCGAAACGCGAATGAGCTGCGCATCACCGAGGTCATGCTCGATGCCTTCCTGCGTGCGGGCATGGATCCTGACTCGGCGGCTCGGGCGTATCACGTGCTCATTGAGTACACCGTGGGATCTGCATCCCTCGATGCGCCGCTCTCGCGGAATGCGAAGGAGCGCAGGGCCACATACGACACCTGGCGTCGTGACTACCGAGCATTACCTGCGGATGAGTACCCGGCGATCCATGAACTCGTCGGTCATTTGTACCCGAGTAGTGACGACGTATTCGCCACCGGTCTCAGTGCGCTCATCGCACAACTGATGCCCGCTTAGCGCGACTTAGTACACGCGGGCGTACTCGCCCTGCTCCCAATCGGTAACCGCCGACTCCCAGCGCTTCCATTCGCTGCGCTTAAGCCCGACGTAGACCTCGACGAGATCCTTCTCGAGGTACGACTGCAACTTGGTATCGGCTTCGAGAGCATCGAGTGACTCAGCGAGTGAATGCGGAGTATGGCGATCTGTGTTCGGTGCCTCATCGGCGTCACCGAGCTGCGGGTCAGGAAGTGCAAGCTTCTCGTCGACACCATGCATGCCGGCGGCGAATAGTGCAGCGCTCAGCAGATGCGGTGTTGCACTGCCATCTGCCATGCGGTGCTCGACGCGTGTGGTGGCACCGCGCTGTCCGGGCACGCGCACGGTGGCGATGCGATTGTCGAGACCCCAGTTCGCCCAGTAGCCGCTGAGCATGCCGGGGGTCAGGCGCTTGTAGGAGTTCACGGTAGGTGCGGCGAAGGCGGTGAGTGCCTCGTGATGAGCAAGGAGTCCTGCGATGAAATGACGCGCGAGGTCGGTGATACCCAGAGGATCATCGAGGCTTGCGAACATATTCTCGCCCGCGGCATTCGCGAGGCTCATGTTCACGTGCATGCCGTTACCGACGGCATCGGCGAACGGACGTGCCATGAAGGTTGCGTCGACGCCGCGCTCGCGTGCTGTTAGGCGCACGAGCTCGCGGAAGAGCAGTGCGCAGTCGGCTGACTCGAGCGCAGGCTGGTAGTGCAGTGCAGCCTCAACCTGGCTCGGTGTGAATTCGGCGTTGACACCCTCGACCTGAAGGCGGGCCATCTCGGCGAGCTCGACCACTGCCTCGAGAGTGCCGCTCGGATCAGCGCCGGCACCAATGCCATAGACGCGATGATCAGGAACAGGCATCTTCACGAGCGGCTTCAGGCTCTCGAGCAGGAAGAACTCCATCTCGAAGCCGGTCATCGGCGTGTAACCGCGCTGGCCCCACTGATCGCAGATCATGCGCAGCTGGCGGCGTCCGTCGAGGGGAAGCTCTTCGCCATTGGTGCGGTAAAGATTCGAGAGTGCGATCTGGCGGCCGTTGATCCACGGGCGCAAGGTGGCGGAATCGATGCGCGCTTCCATGTCGGGGAAGCCCGCACTGGTGGAGTAGGTCGGCGTATCGAGGAACTCGAGATCGAGCCCCTGCACCATCACCGTGATGGCGTAGTGAGTTGGATGATCGACGCGGTGAGTGGGAACTGTCTTGCCGTGAGTGAGCCCGAGGAGGTCGGGAAAGATCACGTCGATCTGGTCAGCCACGTCAGTTCGCCTCTCCGGCAGCAACGCCGACCAGTGTTCCCTTGTCGACTACCTGATGATCATCGAGCCATACGCTGTGACCGCGCATCGGAAGATCGAAGTGACCGGCGGTGAAGCGTTGTGCATTCTCATTCGCTCCGGTGCTGAACAGGAAGTTGCCGGCGAATGCTCGCGCCTCGGTGCCGTTGATGTCTGAGCGGTCGTAAAGCTCGAGGAAATCCCAGCGCGCACCGGTATTCATTCCGAACCCGACGTGGCTGACGGCGTAGGCGTCTTCGTCGAAGGCCTCAAGGTACGAGCGCATGAGTTCAGCCTGGTAGCCGCTGCCCTTGATCTCGACGACGTAGTCATTCTCGATGCGCATCGTGATGGGTTCAGTGATGTAGTGCTTGAAGGTCAGGTTCATGTCACCAGGTGCGAGAACGACGGTGCCATTGACGGTGCCCTTCGCCGGGAAGGCGAGTACGAGACCACCGGGCCAGTGAGCGATCGAACCCGGTCCGGAGATAACACCGGTAGAACCTGCGGTGAATGCGCCAGCGAGCTCAACAGTGAGATCGGTGCCGAACTCACTCGTGGCGCGCATCGTCTTCGACCGCTTCATGAGTTCATGTGCGGCACTCACGCGTTCCGCCATCACCGGATCGTGACGCATGCGTTCGTAGACCTCGGGGTGCTCAAGGCTGACCATCAAGATGCTGGTGCCCGAGGAGAGAATCGCACCGAGTTCCTTTGCATGAAGCATTCCCTCGACAGTGCAGTCGACAACGAACGGCACAGAGGACAGCGAACTGATTGCGCCGGCGAGACCGTTGAGTGCCACTGATGCGCCGGTCGAGCGGATCGCAACCGGGCCGGGGTTCGCCGGCGTGCGCATGACAACCTCGAACGGCTTTGCCCCAAGTGACTCGAGCGCGAGAATCGATGTCTCGACGAGATCGGCGCGACTGGATGACTCGGAGAGCACGATGCACTCCATGCCCTCGGTCACTCCGTTGACCTTGAAATGCGCGGCGAAGGACTCGATCCAGCGCCATTCGGCGACAGGCGGTCGGACGGTCATGTGGTCTCCCAGTGCTGAAGGATTGCGCGGTTCACGGCGTCAGGTGCCTCGAGGTTGAGCAGGTGCCCGGCGCCGGGAATCGTGACAAGTGTGGCACTGGGCATCAGATCAACGATGGCCTTCGAGTAGGAAGGCGGGGTTTCATCATCATCCTCGCCGATCAGCACGAGGGTGGGCACGGTGATCTCAGGCAGGATCGCCCGCGAATCGTGTGAGGGCAGGATCGAGAGACTAGTGAGCATGCCGGCCATAGGAATGCGTGCCATCGCCTCACAGGCCTCGGGCACGACGTGCTGAGCCTCGGGCCCGGCGAGGGAGCTCAGGATCACGGGCGCCGCCGCGGCCACCGTGCCGAAGGTTTCCAGGCCCTTCAGTCGGTTATTGCGCCACTCGTCAGGGTCGGTACCGTCGAGTCCGAAAGCCGGGCTGGTGCAGATCAGGGTGAGTGAGCGCACCAACTTAGGGTGCGCATGAGTCATGTACTGGGCGATCATGCCGCCGAATGACGTGCCGACGAGGTCGACGGGGGCATCCGGGGATACCCGACGAATCAGTGCGGCCGCTCGATCGGCGTACCCCGCGAAGCTCTGCACCTCGACCGGCGCCGATTCGCCGTAACCGGGCGCATCCCAGGCCACGACCCGCTCTGCCTCGGCAAGCACGGGCAGGTTCGGGCCCCAGGCGATGCGTGAGCCGCCGAGCCCATGAAGAAGGACGGCCACGCGGGGCCCGTCGCCTGCCTCACGCCAGGCATTCGGGCTCTCGTCGACATCGGTGATCGTGATCGGCATGTTCGAAAACTAGGGCCGCATATCAATTTAGTCAACAGTGTTGACATTTCATTTTCGTTCCCTATTCTCAAGCACATGACTCCTCCGAATGCCGTTGCCGCACATGAAGGTTCCTCCGTTGCCACGGGCTCGACCGGCGGCAAGACCGGCCCGATCGGTACCCCTGACTCCACGATGACCCGCGACGAGATGGTTGCTGTTATTCGCGAGCTGGGCCCGACCTTCGACGCGCGAGCTGTCGATACCGATCTGAACGCCGAGTTCCCCTGGGGCAACTTCAATGACCTTCGTGAGCGTGGCTTCTTGGCCCTATGCGTGCCGAAGGAGTACGGCGGCATGGGTGCGAGCTACGCCGACTACATCCGCGTCTCCGAGGAAATCGGTCGTCACTGCGGCTCGACCGGCCTCACGTTCAATATGCACAATGCCACGATGCTGTGGGCTGGCCAGGTGGCTGACTTGCTCGACATGAGCCCGGAGGAGCGCGAGACCCACGAGCGTCGGCGCGCCGAAATGTTCCGCGGGGTGGTCGAGAACGGTGAGATTCATTCGCAGCCGTTTAGCGAGGGCCTGAACCCCGGTGCACTCGCGGGCATCATGACCCGAGCGACCCCGGTCGAGGGCGGCTACCTCGTCACCGGTCGAAAGATCTTCGCCTCGCTATCCGGCGCAGCCGATCGGTACAACGTCACCTGCCAGGTCGAGGGCGAGGAATTCTTGCGCCTGCTCTCGGTTCGCTCGAAGAGCGAAGGCGTGGAGATCGTGGACGACTGGGATCCCCTGGGCATGCGCGGCACCGTCTCGCGCACTCTGCTGCTCAAGGACGTCTTCGTCCCGGCCGATGACGAGATCATGCCCGGCGGCATGTACGACCAGGCCGCCAAGCGCTTCCCGTATCTATTCATGTCGCTGGCGCCCTCATACCTCGGCCTGACCAAGGGAATCCTCGACTTCACCCGCAGCTACTTGCGCGGCGAGGTTGCCGGAGCAGCCAAGGGCACCGGCCGTCGCGATAACCCAATTAAGCAGTACGGGTGGGCAGAAATGAACATCAAGTACGAGCAGTCGCGCGCGATGCTTTTCAGCGTGGTCGACTCGGCCAGCCTCGACCCCGTTGAGGAGCAGATGGTGACCGCCTGGGCAGCCGTTTACACGGTCATGGAGCACGCGAACGCCGTCGCCGCCCTTGCTGTTCGGGTGTGCGGTGGCCAGGCAATGCTCAAGCATCTGCCGCTTGAGCGGATGTACCGAGACTCCCGCCTGGGATCCACGATGTTGCCCTGGAGCGCCGAGGTCGCCCTGGAGCGCATCGGGAAATCAGGCCTGTACGACGCATAAACCTGAAGGAAGACGCGGAATCGTTACCGCGCCACTTTCCGAAAGTGCTTGCGCAGCGCCCCTGTTTAATCAAGTATTCGTAAGTCGTTCGGTTCCGTACAAGCTCGACCACGTCCCTCTGGAGGAGACATGTCGCAAAGGGAAAACCTCCCACAGTCAGATCAGACGCTTGGAGCCGGTGACCCGGAAACCAAGTCGACCTCGCTGAAGAAGGGCACGCTTGGCCTCCTCGGCGTCATCTTCTTCGTCATTGCTGCGGCCGCACCCGTCGCCGGCATGACGGGTGCCTTCCCGGTCGCCATCGGCATTGGAGACGGTGCGGGAGCCGCGGGCATGTTCGTCGCGGTGGGCATCGTGCTGCTGCTGTTCTCAGTCGGCTACGCGACCATGTCGCACTACGTCACCAACACCGGAGCGTTCTTTGCCTATGTCGGTCGTGGCCTGGGCATCGTCCCCGGTGTCGGCTCAGCCTTCGTATCGACCCTCGCCTACCTCACAGTCCAGTGGGGCGTTCTCGGCTTCCTGGCCGGCCAGCTCGACTTCTACATGCAGGCCAAGTTCAGCTTTGACATCGACTGGTGGATCTACGCCATCATCTTGATCGTCATCGTCTGGGTTCTCTCGGCCCTGTCGGTCGATATCGGCGCCAAGGTGCTCGGCATCTTCCTGATCATCGAGATTATCGCCCTGCTGGTGCTCGCCATCTCGATCTTGTTCCAGGGTGGCGCTGACGGCATCGACCTGGGTGCCTCCTTCAACCCGTCGAATATCTTCGCGGGCGGTCTCACCGGTGGTGCGGGTATTGCCTTCGCCTTCGCCTTGGCCTCCTTCATTGGCTTCGAGGCCACGGCGATCTACGGCGAGGAGTCCAAGGACCCCAAGCGCACCGTTCCTCGCGCCACTTACATCTCGGTCGTGTTCATCACGGTGCTCTTCGGCATCGTGGGCCTGGCCCTGATCAGCGGCCTCGGCGCCGAGGGTGTCTCCGACAAGGTCTTCGAAGTCACCTCAGTTGACGGTGTGCCTCTGGCTGATCCGTCGGCAGTCCTCTTCAGCCTATCGACCAGCTTCGTCGGTTCCTGGCTTACCGAGCTGTTCGCCATCATCGTGATGACCTCGCTGTTCGCCGCAATGCTCGCCTTCCAGAACAGCGCCTCGCGCTACCTGTTCTCGATGGGTCGCGCCGGCGTGCTGTCGAAGAAGCTCGACAAGGTCAACAGCCGCCAGGCGCCGATGGTTGCCACCACCGTGGTGTCGATCCTCGCGGTGATCCTGGTGATCTTGGCCGTGATCTTCGCCTGGGATCCGATCTACCAGATCTTCTACTGGTTCGGTGCGGTCGCGGTTATCGCGATCGTCCTGACCGAGATCCTGGTCAGCCTGTCGGTCATCGTGTACTTCCGCCGCACCAAGGAAGACACTCGGGTGTGGAACACGCTGATCGCTCCAATCCTGTCGATCATCGGCCTGGTTATCGGCGAGTACATGCTCATGAGCCGCTTCAACCTCTTCTCGGGCACTGCCTCGGGCGAGGGCGGCCCGTGGGAGATGAACACCACCGGTTGGATTCTGGTTCTCCTACCCTTCGGGATGCTCGTCGTCGGCCTCATCGTCGGCGCTGCGCGCAAGAACAAGGAGAACTACGACGCAGTTCGCAACTTCGTCAGCTAGTCCTGCGAAGGGGGATGGGCCGATTGGTCCATCCCTCTTCTCATTTCCGAAAACAGTGATTCACTGGTGAATGGGGCGGGAGGAACCATGCGTAGTAGCCATATCGATACTTTTGCCGCGGACAACCTGCCTCCCGAGAACGAATGGCCTGATCTCATCGGCCTCGACTCCTTCAGCTACCCCGAACGGCTCAACGCTGCCGTCGAACTGCTTGAGGGAACGATCGCCCGTCATGGCGCGCAGCGCACCGCGATTGCGGGGGCCAATACTTCGTGGACTTACGGCGAGGTTCTCGATCTTGTCTCACGTTGCGCCAATGTGCTGATCGACGCGGACGTGCGTCCTGGTAATCGGGTGCTGCTTCGCGGTCCGAATAATCCCTGGCTCGCGATCTCCTGGCTGGCCGTTCTCCGTGTCGGTGGCGTAGTAGTCACCACGATGCCAATGCTGCGAGCGGGCGAACTCGAGAAGGTCGTCGACATTGCGCAGGTGCAATTCGCAATCGTCGATCATCGCTACCTCGAAGAGTGGGACGCCGTCATCAACTTCCGCGGCACCACTATTGCCTACGGAGGCGACTCCCACGAAGACCTGACCGCGCTGTGCGCGAAGGCACTGCCGGCGAGTCATGCATGCGATACCCATGCGGAGGATGTCGCACTGCTTGCCTTCACATCCGGCACTACCGGCGGCCCAAAGTCGACGATGCACTTCCACCGCGACATCCTGCTGATCGCCGACACGTACTCCGCACACATCCTGGCTCCCACACCCGCGGACGTCTTCGCCGGTTCGCCGCCCATCGCCTTCACCTTCGGCCTTGGCGGACTGGTCATTTTCCCGCTGCGGGCAGGTGCCTCCACCGTGCTATTGGAAGCTGCGTCACCGCCGGTGCTGCTGGAGGAGATCCTGCGCCACGGCATCACGTGCCTGTTCACTGCTCCCACCGCGTATCGCGCGATGCTGGCGAATATGCCCGATGGCGGGCTACCGTCGCTGCGACGCTGTATCTCTGCAGGTGAGCACCTGCCCGAGGCGACGTGGTTGGCTTGGCGCGATGCCACTGGCCTGGAGCTCATCGACGGCATCGGGGCAACAGAGATGCTTCACATTTTCATCTCCGCACGCGTCGATGACATGGTGCCGGGTGCGACAGGCAAGCCCGTGCCTGGTTTCATCGCGCAGGTGGTCGACGAGAATCTTGAGCCGGTGCCCAACGGAACTCCGGGCCGCCTCGCGGTGAAAGGCCCTCTGGGTTGCCGCTACCTTGCCGACAAGCGCCAAGGTGTCTACGTGCAAGGCGGCTGGAACGTCACCGGTGACATCTTCGTGATCGACGAGGCTGGTCACTTCCATTACGTCTCGCGCTCCGACGACATGATCGTGTCGAGCGGCTACAACATCGCCGCACCCGAGGTCGAGAACGCACTCATGCTGCACCCGAGCGTCGCCGAGACCGCAGTAGTCGGCGCACCGGATGCGGATCGGGGCGTCATCGTGAAGGCCTTCGTCGTGCCCGCCGCAGGATTCGAGCCCGGGACTGCTCTCGCGAAGGAACTCCAGGATCACGTGAAGGCGACTATCGCCCCGTACAAGTACCCGCGCTCGATTGAATTCGTTGCCGAGTTGCCCCGTACCGCCACCGGAAAGCTGCAGCGCTTTCGGCTTAAGCAGGGCGATATCTGATTCTGCTCAAGACGTAAGGGCGAGAGCGAAAGCACGTTCTACTACCTGCTCATCTGCATCCGTCTCGAGCGAAGAGGCCGGTATTCGATGCCAGAGCGCCAGGAGTATGTCGCTAGCGGAACCTCTCACCTCACCGGAGATACTCTGTCCGAGATCGAAGGTTCGACCGTCATTGAGCACTATTCGCAGGCCCTCACCAGGCACCTGCATGCGTCCGCGACCCACTTGCCTGGGGATGAAGACCTCGAACACCTCAGCGACACCGTCCGCGGCGAGCGACTCACCGATCGGCTCGAAAACTCCGAGTGCACTCCTCGCGTCCCACAAATGAACCGCAGCCTCCTGTGCTTGGCGTCGATACCAAAAGGACATCAACTTCGGCTCAGGCCCGAAAGTCCACCTGTTGTCCTGCGGGGATGAAGATCTCAGGAGGTTGCTGAGTTCGGTCACTCCCTCATCCAGCCACTCGAGGAGGAGCGCATCATCGATGGGCGATTCGACGAGGGGTAGTGGGCCATTCGTCTCGATGCACGCCTTGGCCCAACGATGCACGGTGCCCAGATGCACGGCGAGATCACGTAACTGCCAGCCTGGGCACGGGGGCACCTGCAGGTCGAGATCAGACGACGCCACGAGCGTGACAAATGAGCGGGCGTCGCTCTCGAATGAGTTCAGGAAGTCGCTGATGACCACGAACTGACGATAGCGGGCAGGGAGGCAATGCCATTCACGAAATTCGAATTCGTGCGCTGAACCGCACCATTGGCCTCGAAGCGGATTCCCTGCTTGATCATCTCCTCGAGCAGGATTTTGATCTCAATTCGTGCGAGCGGTGCTCCGAGGCAGTGATGCGGGCCCTTGGCCCCGAAGGAGACCTGCGGCGGCCTGATGTCGCGGGTGATGTCGAAGTTCAGTGGGTTGGGAAACTCGGTCTCGTCGAAGTTCGCCGAGGCGTACCACATCACGACCTTGTCATTCTCCTTGATCGGCACGCCGTGGAGCATGGTGTCCTTGGTTGCGGTGCGACGCATGTACATCACGGGCGTGGCCCAACGAATGATCTCCTCGACCGCGTTGTCGACGAGCTCGGGGCGCTCGTAGAGCAGCTCGAGTTGATCGGGATGATGAATGAAGGCGTCGATGCCATTGCTGATGGCGGTTCGAGTGGTTTCGTTGCCGGCGAATACGAGAACGTGGAACATGTTCGTGAAGTCGAAGTCGCTCAGGGGATCGCCATCGTCTTCTGCTTCGACGAGGGTGGTGACGAGATCGTCCTTCGGATTCTTGCTGCGTTCCTCGCGCATCCCCCGGCCATACTCGAAGAGAGCATGCGAGGCGGGTGAGCTGAAGGGAAGCAGTTCAAGAGGCGTGGTGTTGCCGTAGGCGTCGGGAGCGACGCCACTCGAGTCAATGAGCTCATCGGAGAGCTGCACCAGGTAATCGGTGTCTTCCTCAGGTACGCCGAGGATGTTGACGATAACGCGAATCGGCAGTGGAGCCGAGATGGCCTGCACGATGTCGACACTGCCGGCCTCGCGGGCATCACGCAGCAACTGCGCCGCAATGTCGCGCGTGACCTCCTCGTAGCCCTTCACCTTGCGGCCGGTGAAGGCGGGAATGCCGAGTTTGCGCAGACGTACGTGCTCGGGGGCATCGGTATCGATGATCGAGCGGCGTGCAGTCATCTGCTCTTCCGTGAGGTCAGGCAGATTCGTCATTCCGCGGGCACTCGAGTAGGTGAAGGGGTCGCGAGTGACCTCGGTGATATCGGCGTAGGTCGTCACCGCCCAGTAGGGGCGTCCTTCGTACATGCGCAGCGCCACCGGCTCGGTGCGGCGCATCTCAGCGAAGACCGCGTGCGGGATGCCGTTCGCGTATGACGCCGGGTCAGTGATGTCGATATCGAGATTTGCACTCATGCAGTGGCTCCGGGAACGAGCACGAAGCGACCGTTGACCTTGCCTTCGTGCAGACGATCGTGAGCAATCTGTGCCTGCTCAAGCGCGAGCACCTCCACCTCGGAATGCAGGTCATGCTGCTGCGCGAGGGCGACGAGATCGGCCAGCTGATCACGTGAACCCCACACCGATGTCATGAAGTGCGCCTCATGGGGAACAACTCCGAAGCCGAAGGGGATCGTGCCGCCGAAGAGCCCGACGGTCACGCTGATGCCTTGGCGTGCCACGTGATCTCGGGCGGTCTGCACGGTGGCTTCTGCGCCGACGAAATCCACCACGGCCGTGAACGTGCCTTCCACTTCACCTGGGGCGACAGCCGAGTCAGCGCCGAGTCGAAGTGCGAGTTCGCGCTTCTGCGGTGAGGCATCGACGACGACGATCTCGGCCTCGGAGCGGATGCGCAGGAACTGCAGCCCGTACTGGCCGAGACCTCCGACCCCGATCACGAGTGCGCGCGGATGGGGCACTCCCTTGCTCGGCGCTGCGGCCAGGAAAGGCAGGGTGTGATCGACAGCGCGGTACGCGGTCAGGCCACCACAGGCCAGCGGTGCTGCCTTGGCGGGGTCGAGGTCGCCGATCGGTACGAGGTAGTAGTCGTCCTTGATCCAGATTCGGTCGGCATAACCGCCGGGGGTGAACAGACCGATCTCCTGGCTGTTGGGGCAGATCATTTCCTGTTGCGAGTCGCAGGCGAAGCAGCCGGGCTGGCGGCAGCCCCAGCACGCATAGACCAGGCAGTTGCCGAGGGTCGGATGCGCGACCACCACTTCATGCCCCATGGTTACGGGCATGGGAACGGGGAAGTCCCCGGCGGACACGTGGAGGTCGGAGTGGCAGATTCCGCAGGCCAGCACGTCGAGGACGGACTGGTGGGGGCCACCGGCGGGATCGATCACCGGGTCAGGGACATCGAGTAACTCCAGCGGGGTACCGGGCGATGTCAGGACAACGGCGCGCATCGGGCCTACTTTCTGCGATATTTCCCCATGAAGGGCCTGGTCTGAGACTACATTTATCAAGTATCCATTTCACCTTTTTGGAGGATTCATGTCCTGGGACCCCGCCGAGCGCGATCGCGTTGCCGCCCTGTGCGAGGAACACGGCGTGCACACCGTCGAGTGCGTGATCGTCGACAGCTGGGGTATGCCCCGCGGCAAGCGACTGCCGGTCAAGCAGTTCCTGCGCGGCTCGGGCTACGCCATCGCCAGCGTGGTCTACAGCTGGGATCCCACCTGCTTCATCTTCGACACCCCCTGGGTCTCCGTTGATGGCGGTGTTCCCGACATGCACGCAATCCCTGATCTCTCCAGCTTCCGCATCGCGGGCTGGACGGACGGCGTTGCGATCGTCATGTGCGACACGGTGACGGTCGATGGCCACGAGCCGATCGCGATGGATGCCCGCAACATGCTCAAGAAGCAGCTCGCTCGCGCAGAAGCGCTGGGCTATGGCGTCGATGCAGCATCCGAGCTCGAGTGCCACTTCTTCACACCCGACTGGAAGCCGATCTACGACGACATCAACTGCTACTCCATATACCGCGGCTGGGAGATGGAGCCCTTCATGCTCGATATCCGCGAGTCGCTGCGCAAGACCGGCATCGAGGTCGAGGCTTGCAATGTCGAGTACGGCCCGGGTCAGACCGAGATCAACGTGCGCTACGGCCCGATGCTGAAGATGGCCGACGACACCGTGTACTTCAAGTACATCGTCCGCCTGTGTGCCAAGCGCCACGGCCTCAACGTCACCTTCATGGCGAAGCCGTTCATCTCGGAGGCCGGTAATGGCATGCACATTCACCAGTCGCTGACCAAGGATGGCAAGAACGCCTTCGCGGCGCAGGACGAAGACACGGTGCTCGGCAATGCACTGATGCGCAAGTACCTCACGGGTTTGCTCGCGCATCACAAGGAACTGCAGTTGATCATGACCCCGACGATCAGCGGCTACAAGCGACTGCAGGATTACTCCTTCTCGCCGACACAGGTCACCTGGGGACTCGATCACCGACTCGTCGGCGTGCGTTCCATCGTCGGTGCCGGCCCTGCCAATCGCCTTGAAGCCCGCTGGGCTGCAGCAGATGCGAATCCGTACCTGGTGTTCGCAGGCGTTCTTGCCGCCGGCCTCGACGGAATTGAGAGCGACTACGAGCTCATGCCTCAGACCACGGGCGACCCGCATGCGGAGGAGCAATGGGAGCGACTTCCTACGAGCATCGACGGTGCGATAGACAACTTCGACTCGGCATTCACTCGCGAGGTATTCGGTGATATCTTCGTCGACAACTTCCTATTCATGCAGCGCCGAGAGTATGACGAATTCATGGCGAATGCCGAGCAGGGCGACGATGTCAGTGAGTGGGAACTCAATCGCTACCGGGCGGTGATCTAGATGGCGCACATTTTGATGATCAGCCATGAGCCCGAGGCGGCACCAGGGGTCATCGGTGAACTCCTGGCCGAGCAGGGCCATGATGTCGAGCGGCACATCATCCTCACCGATCCGGCGAATCCCGACACCAACTTCCCTGACGTCAATGACTTCGACGCCGTGATCGCCTTCGGCTCCTTCTCCAATGTCTATGACGAGAAGTCACGAGTATGGGTCGAACCTGAGATTGAGCTCATCCGCTCGACCATGCGCGATGACGTTCCCTACCTCGGACTCTGCTTCGGCGGGCAGCTGCTCACCGAGAGCCTGGGCGGTTATGTCGAGAGAGCGCCGGATGGCAGCGATGAGGTCGGCCTGCTGAGCATTGAGCCGACCGGAGCCACGATGCCCATTCCGCAGGGCCCGTGGTTCACCTGGCACGAGGATCGCATGATCCTGCCGGCTGATGTCGAGATCCTCGCCGAGACCCCTGATGCCGTTCAGTTGTTCCGCAAGGGTCGGGCAGTCGGCACGCAGTTCCATCCTGAGGCCAATGTCGAACTCGTGTCGGGCTGGATTCGCATCGGGCCTGATCACGTTCCCGATTACACATCCGCCGACCAGATCCTCGGAGACCTCGCTCGCGCGAGCGAGGCTACGCGCGCGAACTGCGCGGCCCTTCTTGACTGGTTCCTGCGCGATGTCGCCGAGGTAGATGCGTGAGCGCACCCCTCGAAGGGGTTGTCGTCGTCTCCCTCGAGCAGGCCATCTCGGCGCCGTTTGCCACTCGGCAACTCGCCGACCTCGGCGCGACGGTCATCAAGATTGAGCGCCCCGAGGGCGACTTTGCCCGTGCCTACGACAGCAATGTCCAGGGGGAGTCCGCATTCTTCGTGTGGGCGAACCGCGGCAAGCAATCGGTAGTGCTCGACATCAAGAACGCTGATGACCTAGCCGCTTTCTGGGCACTGGTCGCCGGTGCTGATGTATTCATGCACAACATTGCTCCTGCATCGGCAGCGCGCCTCGGCATCGATGCGCAGACCTTGCATGCGAAGTACCCGTCACTCATTGCCTGCGAGGTCTCCGGCTACGGCCCGGGCGGGCCGCGCAGCGATGACAAGGCCTATGACCTCGCGATCCAGGCTGAGGCAGGTGCCTTCAGCGTCACCGGTGATGCGGAGATGAGCAAGGTCGGCTTCTCCGTCGCCGATATCGCATCGGGGATGTACGCGCTGTCGAGCGTGCTTGCCGCACTGGTGCGTCGTGATCGCACCGGCGAAGGCGCCGCCATTGGCGTTTCGATGCTCGATTCACTCACCGAATGGCTCTCGGCGCCCCTGTATGCCGCCGCTCACGGCGGTGGGCAGGCTCCGCGCACCGGACGTCGTCATCACGCGATCGCCCCTTACGGCACCTTCGGTCTTGCTGATGGACGCACAGTGTTGCTGGCCATTCAGAACGATCGCGAGTGGGCGGCCTTCGCCGAGCTGGTGCTCGCAGATGTTGCCTTGGCCACAGACTTGCGCTTTGCTACCAACGCCGTGCGGATTGCGAATGTCGATGAACTCGAGGCGGTCATCACCGCTCGGTTCGCGAGTGCTCCCGCCGATGAGATCCGCGCGAGCCTTGCCGCTGCAGGCATTGCCACGGCAAACGTCAACGACCTCGCGCATGTGTGGCAGCACGAGCAACTACGGGCGCGCGATCGGTTCACCGATGTCGAGCTTCCGAATGGGCGCATCGAGATGCTGAAGTCACCCTTCGACATCAGCGAATGGGCACCGGGCGCACAATCAGTGCCCGCGCTCGGCGAGCACGATGCGGCGACAGTGCGCCGGATCGCGGAAACCGACTAGTACGACTTCGGCAGCCCCAGCACGTGCTGACCTACATAGGCGAGCACGAGATTGTTGTTGATGGGCGCCACCTGGTAGAGCCGAGTCTCGCGGAACTTGCGCTCGATGTCGTACTCGACGGCGAAGCCGAATCCACCGTGTGTGTCGAGTGCGGCATTCGCTGCGGCCCACGATGCTTCCGAGCACAGCAGCTTGGCCATGTTCGCCTCAGCTGCACACTTCACGTGCGCGTCGTACTTTGCGGCGGCATCGAAGCGCATCAGGTCAGCGGCGCGCAGTTGCGCGTACGCCTTGGCGAGCGGGAACTGCACGCCCTGATTCGAGCCGATCGGCTTGTCGAAGACTACGCGCTCATTGGCGTAGGCAACCGCCTTCTCCAGAAGGAACCGGCCATCACCGATGCACTCTGCGGCGATCAGGATTCGCTCGGCATTCATCCCGTCGAGGATGTACCGGAAGCCTTTGCCCTCCTCGCCGACGAGCGCATCAGCAGGGATGATCACGTCGTCGAGGAAAACCTCGGTCGTGTTGTGATTCATCATCGTCTTGATGGGCTTGATCGTGATGCCCTCGACCTCGCGCATGTTGATGAGAAAGGTCGACAGGCCTTCAGTCGGCTTCTCGCACTCGTCGTACGGAGTCGTGCGCGCGAGCAGCAGCATCAAGTCTGAGTAGAGAGCGCGTGAGGTCCAGATCTTCTGGCCATTAATGCGCCAGCCCTCAGGCACGCGCTCGGCCTTGGTGCGAATTCGAGTGGTCTCTGAGCCAGCGCCGGGCTCGGTGACACCGAAGGCCTGCAGGCGCAGGGTGCCGTTGGCGATCTGCGGTAGGTAGTGCTGCTTTTGCTCGGTACTGCCGTGACGCAAGATCGTGCCCATCACGTACATCTGTGCATGGCAGGCAGCGGGGTTACCACCGGAAGCAGCGATCTCCTCCATGATGATCGAGGCCTCGGTGAGGGTGGCTCCGCCGCCTCCATACTCCTCGGGGATTAGGGCAGCCAGGTACCCGGCCTGGGTCAGGGCGTTGACGAACTCCTGCGGGTAGGTTTCAGGCTCGAGCCCGCGCCAGTATTCGCCGGGGTAGGCCTCGCAGATCTCGCGCACGCCGGCGCGAAGGTCGTCATACTCGGGGATATCGGTCAGCTTCACAGGCTATTTGTATCATTTATCAGAAATCTGGGCAGGAGGAATCGTGGCAAAGGATGCGGTCGACCGCGTACCGAGGCGGCGCAACCTCGCCGACGACGTCGCCGATCACATTCGCGAGGCGATTCTTACCGGTCGGATGCGCCCTGGCACCCGAGTCGACCAGGACGCCATTGCCGAGGATCTCGGGGTTTCCCGGCTTCCGGTGCGTGAAGCTCTGATCGCCCTGGATCAAGAGGGCCTGATCGCCACCATCCCCCGACGCGGTTCGCGAGTTCAGCAACTATCGCCTGACGACATCATCGATCACTACGAGCTCTTCGGTCAGGTGGCCGGGCTTGCTACCGCGCGTGCGGTCACGCGTATCGATGATGCGGGCATTGCTCGCCTTGCCGAGCTCCATGCGCAGATGGAGGCGACACCTGACAAGGCCGAGCGTCAGCGCCTGAACTTCGAGTTCCACCGCACCATCAACACAGCCGCAGGCAGCAAAAGAATCAACTCGATGCTGCGCCTGCTCTCGAAGTCACTGCCGATGCCCTATGTCGACTTCCCCGACGAGTGGCTCCATGATGCGAGTGAGCAGCATGACGAGATCATGGCGGCTTTCACGAAGCGAGATTCCGCCGCTGCCCAGCGAGCAATGCAAAATCACATCAGCTCGAGCGGCCGTCATGCGATCGATGTGCTGACTGCCATGGGCTTCTTCGAGCCGGTCGAATCAGACGACTGATCAGCGAGATCGCTCGGCGATGTACACGCCGCCGAGGAGGAGTGCACCACCAGCGATCTGAATCGGTGTCAGCACTTCGTTGAGGATCACCCACGCGATGATGGCGGCAAGGATCGGCTCCGTCATGCCGATGGCGGAGACCTGAGATGCATTGATGTTGCGAAGAGCCGAAACTTCAAGCCAGAACGGCACTGCGGTACCGATCACGACCATCCAGATGGCCAAGGACCACAACGGCCAGCCGTTCTCCGCGAGACCGACGTGTGCTGAAGGGTTCGTGAGCTCATGCCACGGGAATGACCACCACGGTTGCACGATGGCCCAGAACGCTGTGGCGATGGCGAAGCCCCACATCGTGACCGAGACTGAATCCCGATTGAACGGTGCACTTACCGCCTTGTCGCCCGAGATGTAGTACACCGCGAGCGCCGAGGCTGCGCCAAGACCGCACAGAACTCCGATCGGATTGAGGCTGAATCCGCTCCACACCTGAGCTACCAAGGCAAGACCGCCGAGTGCGAGCACCAGTCCGATCCAGACCCCGCGACCCACGTGCCGGTGCATACCGAACTTCCAGATCAACGCGACAATGATCGGCGCAGTGAACTCGAGCAGTAACGCGATGCTGATCGGCAATCGCGAAATGGCCATGAAGTAGAGCAATTGCGTGAAGGTGACGCCGATGAGGCCGAAAGCAATGAGCGCAGGCCACTCTGCGCGCTTGACCTTAAAAGCCGAAGGCCGAGTGAGCGCCAAGATGACGCCGATGATGACGAAAGCGGCTGTGACGCGAAGCTGAGCCAGTCGAGTGGCCTCGATTCCGCTCAGCAGCAGTGACTTGGAGACCGTCGCATTGGTGGCGAAACAGATCGCGGCGATGATGACGAGCGCGTAGCCGAGTCGGGCGTTAGCGCGGTGGGAGAGTGGCCCGCCGGGCAGGACCTCGGCGAGATCGCTCACGCTCCTGCTGCCCGGTAGACCCCCATGGTCTGCTCGGCGATTGCCGCCCAGCCGAAATCCTCCACCGCTCGGGCGCGTCCAGCCTTGCCCATCTCCCGTGCACGTGACGGATCCGCCACCATGGCATTCACTGCGTCGGAAAAGGCACGTTCGAATCCGGTCAGCGAATCAGGGGTATACGGAACGAGGGTGCCGGTAACTCCATCAACGACGACCTCGGGGATTCCGCCGACAGCGCTTGCCACGACGGCGGTCTCGCAGGCCATGGCTTCCAAGTTCACGATGCCGAGCGGTTCGTACACAGAAGGGCAGACGAAGGCGAGCGCATGCGAGAACAGCTGGATCAGCTGAGGCCGCGCGGCTGGCTCCTGGATCCAGATGACCGAGCCGTCGCCACGCAACTCTCGGAGCGACGCCACCGCGTTGGCGACCTCGACTCCGATCTCTGGTGTATCGGGGGAGGAAGCGCACAGCACGAGCACGACGTTGTCATCGAACTGACGTGCGGCGTTCAGCAAATGCATGATGCCCTTTTGTCGCGTGATACGACCGACGAAGAGCACGTAAGGCCGTGATTGGTCAATGCCGTACTGCTCGAGAGCGGTGGTGTCGGAGTCGTAGTGGTAGACGTCAGTCGGAACGCCGTTGTGCACGACATGAACCTTTGCGGGATCGACATAGGGGTACGAGTTCAGTACGTCGGTGCGCATGCCGTTGCTCACCGCGATGATGGCTTGGGCGTCGTTGTATGCAGTGCGCTCGACCCACGATGACACGCGGTAACCGCCGCCCAGCTGCTCTTCCTTCCACGGCCGCATCGGCTCGAGGGAGTGCGCGGTGATCACGTGGGGTACGCCGTGCATGAGGCCACCGACCTGGCCGGCGAAGTTCGCGTACCAGGTATGGGAGTGCAGGATGTCGACACCCGTCGTGGCCTGCACCATGTCGAGATCGACCCCGAGCACCTGGAGTGCGGGGTTGGCTCCCTCGAGGAAGCCGGGCACCTGATGTGCCATGGCGTCTGGGCGCGGGGCACCGAAGCAGTGCACGTCGACCTCGGCCAGGTGCCTGAGTTGGGCCACCAGTTGGTCGACGTGAACCCCGGCGCCGCCGTAAATCTCCGGTGGCCATTCGCGGGTCAGCATTCCGATGCGCATGCGTGAAGCCTAATGCCGTGGAATTCGCAGAAGGATTGGCAATGTTCTGAAAGTTCTCGCCGAGTTCTCCCGTTGGCCGCTTCCAATCACTAGTGTTTCAGATGTGACGATGTCCCCCCATGTTCTCTGCATCGTCCTTGCGGGTGGCGAGGGCAAGCGCCTCATGCCGCTGACCGCAGATCGAGCCAAGCCCGCTGTCCCCTTCGGCGGTTCATACCGGCTGGTCGACTTCGTCCTTTCAAATCTCATCAATGCGGGCCTTCGACGCGTGTGCGTGCTCACCCAGTACAAGTCGCACTCGCTCGACCGCCACATCACCACCACGTGGCGAATGCCCACACTGCTCGGTGATTACGTCACCCCGGTACCAGCGCAGCAGCGCTTGGGCCCGCGTTGGTACACCGGCTCGGCGGATGCGATCTTCCAGAGTCTTAACCTCGTGTACGACGAGAACCCTGAATACGTCGTCGTCTTCGGAGCCGATCACGTGTACCGCATGGATCCGATGCAGATGATCGAGGCGCACATTGACTCCGGTGCCGGGGTTACGGTGGCCGGCATTCGCGTGCCCAAGGCTGAGGCACGCGACTTCGGCGTGATCGAGACCTCACCCGATGGGCGCAAGATCACGCAGTTCCTTGAGAAGCCGGCGAATCCGCCGACGATCCCTGGAGACGATGACCACAGTTTTGCGTCGATGGGCAACTACGTCTTCACCACTGAGGTCTTGCTCGAAGCGCTGCGCACCGACGCCGCTGACCTGACATCAATTCATGACATGGGCACGAACATCATCCCGATGCTCACCGCGGCCGGTCAGGCGTTCGTGTATGACTTCGACCAGAACATCGTGCCCGGTGCCACTGAGCGCGACACCGGTTACTGGCGTGATGTAGGCACCCTGGATAGCTACCACGATGCCCACATGGATCTTGTCTCCGTGCACCCGATCTTTAATCTGTACAACCGTCGGTGGCCGATCTTGTCGAACCTTCCGTCATTGCCCCCGGCCAAATTCGTCGAGGGTGGCAATGCCCACGAGTCGATGGTGGGCTCGGGCACGATCGTGTCGGGGGCGCATGTGCGCACCTCTGTCCTGGCGTCGAGCGTGTATATCGACTCAGGTGCTTACGTGGAGGGCAGCGTCGTGTTGCCAGGCGCTCGCGTGGGCCGCAACGCCGTCGTCAGGCGTGCGATTCTCGACAAGAATGTCGTGATCCCTGATGGTGCGCAGATCGGGGTCGATCTTGAGCGCGATCGCGAGTTGTACACCGTCAGCGAGGGCGGAATCGTGGTCATCGGCAAGGGCGTGACTGCGGCTCTGTGAGCCCCACGCATACTGGATAAGTGACCACCATGACTCAGAGTGCTCGGCGGATCCTGGCTGTAGCTCTATCCGTCGTGGCCGTCATAGCTTTTAGCCCGGCCCAGGCGCAAGCTGCTTCGCCGAGAATCATCGGCGGTAGCCCAATTGAGATCACTTCGGCACCGTGGCAAGTACTGCTGCGCATCAACGGCACAACGCAGTGCGGCGGAGCCAGCATCAGTGATTCCTGGATTCTCACCGCGGCCCACTGCATGAACGGGATTGGCCCTGGGCAGGTCGAGGCGTACGTCGGCGTCACGGACCAAAATCGTCTCTCTCGTGATCGCCTGGCCCCGGTTAGCCAGGTGATCGTGCATCCCAATTGGAACCCCTCCACCTACTCCAATGATCTTGCCCTGATTGGTCTCGCTGCCCCACTTGCGTTCAGCCCATCGGTGCAACAGGTCGCCCTTCCACTGGTGCAAGATGCCAATGCCTGGCCCGCGTCAGGAGAACAGGCAACCATCAGTGGGTGGGGCTCGACTACGCCGAGTGGTGCATCATCTGCATTGCTACGTGCGGCAACTGTGCAGATCCTCTCCGCACCATCCGAAGCGAAATGTGGAGAGTACGGCGCCAGTTATGTCCCGGGTAATCATGTGTGCGCCGGAATGCCGCAGGGTGGTGTTGATGCGTGCCAGGGTGATAGCGGCGGTCCGCTCACCGTTGCCTACAACGGCACGCCGGTGCTCGCGGGAATCGTCAGCAGTGGTAGCGGCTGCGCTGACCCGAAGTTTCCGGGTCTGTACAGCAGGGTCACGTCTTTCCTCCCGTGGTTGCGTCAGTACGTCGCACTTCCGCAGTCTCCACCGGGCGCACCGACCGGCGTCGAAGTCAAGGCATTACAGGGCGGCCGAGTGTTCGTGAGTTGGGTGCCGCCGGTCAATGACGGTGGAGCAGCAATCTCGTATGTCGCGTCATCGTCGGCCGATCAGCGCAGCTGCACTGCTGAAGTCACCTCGTGTGTTATCTCCGGACTCTCGGTTGGCGCCTCGTACACCTTCACGGTTACCTCGGGTAACTCGATCGGTCTGAGTGCTCCCAGCGCGGCAAGCTCAGCGGTCACCGCTGTCAGCGGGACGGGGCGCGTTGGTTCCACTGTTCGCAAAGCCACGGTGCTGCGATGGGCCGGACGTGCGAGCGGGAACATTGTCGTGCTGTCGAAAGCACAATGCGTCGCCACAAGCCGTGGCGTCGTGCTGAACCGTGCCGGGTACTGCTCGGTCAAGGTCACCGGATCAAGTAAGAAGGTCGTGATCCTCGCTGTCGCCTAGCGGCGCAGAATGTCGCTCAATCGCGACAGCCTGAATCTCTCCATCAACAAATGCTCGGTGAATCACGATAAATGCACCAGGGGAGAGCTTCGGCTCAAGTCGGGAATCATCTGCTGACATGCCGAGCGTCTTCGCGACAGTGGACATGATCGTGGGCAGTACCGGGCGATGTGAGCAGATCACGGCGGGATCGGGTGACTGCACGATGCGGGCCACAACCTTGGCGGCCTTCTTGGAATGTGCCTCGTGACCCTCTTCGCTCAGCGAGCTCTCCAGGTTGAGTTCATTGTCGGTTGCTTCTGCGAAAAGTCTTACAGTTTCGGCGCATCGCGTGGCGGTCGAGGTGTGGACGGCAGCGATGCCATACGCACTTAACACCGCAGTCAGTGCTTGTGCTTGACGGCGACCCTTCCCGGTCAGTGGCCGGAGTGCATCGACCGTGCCCTCGTACTCGGATCGCTTCACGGCCTTGGCGTGGCGCAAGATCATGAGTGGCGAAGTCGGTGGCAGGGCAAGCGCCTCGAGAACTAGCGCGTGATCATGTGCGTAGGTCAAGAGGTCGGAGGAGTACGAGACTGGAATCCAGCGGATCTCGTCAATCTCCTGGTCTGGGCTAAAGCCATTATCTGAACGAATGTTGCCGATCCAGTAGTCGACGATCTTCGGCCGGTCAAGGGCGATGTACGACTGTCGAGCGAGCGGAGCGCCGAGGGTCACGGTGAGACCGGTCTCCTCGATGCACTCGCGCACTGCTGTCTCGATCAAATGTTCGCCGGGGTCGACCTTGCCCTTGGGAAGCGACCAGTCACTTCGGTGAGGACGATGGACCACAAGCACTTCCGGTGCCGAGTCGCGATTGCGCAGCACGACTACACCTGCAGCCCGAACGGCAGATTCCGTGGAGTCGTCGCTCACAGCCACTCCACCTTGCGCGCTGCCTTCTTGATGTCAGGCCAGGCGTCCATGAAGCGGTATCGATCCATGATCTCCTCGTCACTCTCGTAGGCGAAGAGACGACCGAGGAGCAATCCGACACCGCCGGGGGTGGTCGGCGCGGCAGCGAGTGAGCGCAGTGCTTCCTGTGCGACGAATGCATCGTGGTGAATACCGAGAAGTCCGGTCGCGATGGACAGCGCGTGTGCGAGCCGCTTGACCGGCTTGCCTTCGAGGGGGGCGAGTGCGTCCATCGCATACCGGGCACGCTTCGCGAGGATTCGAGCGTGATGCCACTCGGCCGCGGGGCTGTCAATCTCGAGCTCCCGGACCGCGTGCCTGAATTGATCCCAGGCAGTCGTGGCAAGTCGTTGCATGCTCTCGGAGTAATCGGCATAGGCAATGGGGAGCGCGCTCGGGTTCTGGGCGGCGTCGATGAGATCCTCGATGAGGTACTGGTGGCGATCACTCCGGAGTGCTGCGAGAGCACTCGACCGGGCGGACTGCAGGCGTTGGCCCACGCGCGCCGTGAGGAACTCACTCACGCGGGCGGCGTCTTCTTCCTCGAGTGAGCCAGCGTGGTCAAGAAGGCGCTCGAGGAGTACCTCGGTGTCGCGAATGGCTCCGAGCTCGGAGGCCACCCAGGCGAGTTCATCGCTGATGCGAGCACGCCACTGTGGATCGAAGAAGTCACCGTACGTATGCAAGAACGAACGCAGTCGACGCGCGGCAACACGCATCTGGTGAGCGGCATCGGGGGCGTCGCGGCGCACGTCGACATCAGCGAGCATGAGTGCCCGAACGCCAAGACCGATGGCGTACCTGATGACGTCGACGGCCATGACGTGTGAGGAAGGGAGTTTGGGCTCCGGCACATCGCATTCACCGCTCGCCCGTGAGCCAAGTGCAGAGGCAGCCTTGCTCGACGTGCCGATGGCGCCGCCGGCCGCAATGAATTGATTCACCACGTATTGCATGCAAGCGAGAGAAGCAGGGTCATCGGCGTCAGTTGCCTCGACCTCGATCTCTCGGAAGTGGGAGTCCGGTACGCCCGGCAGGCGCACCGTGACACGATCGTCGACGACTTCAGCGAGCATGCGTCCGGTGGAATCCACGATTGAAGCCGGGGCACGGAGTGTCTCCACCACGACCTGGGCCTTGAGCGGCTTCTCGCCGATCAGCGGGGAGACGATGTCGCCAAGACGGGCTGGCACGTGCTCGGAGAGTTCGAGCCTGACCTCATCTCGATCGCCTGCGGCGCCACTTGCGACGGGGATTTTCAGATGCCAGCCCTGATCTAGGCCGCCCTCGCGCCTGCGCAGGGTCATGCGCCAGCGGAAGAGAGTCAGTTCATCGGTGTCGTAATAGTCGGCGTGCATCTGGAATGCCGGCCCTCGACGTGCCCGAAAGTCGCCGAGTTGATCGAGCACAGGTGAGATGTCGAAGGCATCGTCGACTCGGATCTTGCGCTCAACCTCTCGGTAAGTCGCCATCAGCGTGTTTCACGTCGATTCTGTCGCGCCAGGAGAGTCTCCTGATAGTCGCGAAGTCGCTGGCCATCGCTGCCCACAGTGACGCGATCCCAGCTGCCGTCACTGTGCAGATGCCAGGCGGAGGTTGCAGGGTCGAAGGCAAGAGTGAAGAGCCCGCTCACCTCGCTGATCTGATCGGGCTGCACGAGCAGCACGAGGGTCTCGACTCGGCGATCAAGGTTGCGATGCATCATGTCGGCGGAGCCGATCCAGACTTCCTTCTCTCCGCCGTTCTCGAAGCAGTAAGCGCGGGAATGCTCGAGGAAGCGTCCGAGAATACTGATGACCTCGATGTTCTCGCTCAGGCCGGGAACGCCAGGGCGCAGAGCGCAGATTCCGCGAACGAAGACCTGCACGGGAACTCCCGCCATCGATGCACGGTAGAGGGAATCAATGATGCCCTCGTCGACAAGTGCATTCGTCTTGAACTGAATGCCCGCGGGCCGGCCGGCCTGATGGTGCTCAATCTCGCGCTCGACGCGTTCGACGAGACCGGTACGCACCGAGTGAGGGGCGACCAGCAGTCGGGAGTAATCCGTGTTCATCGAGTAGCCGGAAAGCACGTTGAACAGGTTGCTGACGTCTTCGCCCACCTGGTCATCGCAGGTAATGAGGCCGAAATCCTCATACAGTCGCGCGGTCTTGGGGTGGTAGTTGCCGGTGCCAAGGTGCGTGTAACGACGCAGGCGGTCACCGTCATTTCGCACGACCATCGAAAGCTTGCAATGAGTCTTCAAGCCGACTAGACCGTAAACGACGTGCACGCCGGCCTCTTCGAGCTTGCGTCCCCAGTCGATGTTGTTCTGCTCGTCGAAACGAGCCTTGATCTCGACGAGAGCAAGTACCTGCTTACCCATTTGTGCGGCATCGATGAGTGCCTCGGTGATCGGCGAGTCACCTGAGGTTCGATACAGGGTCTGCTTGATGGCGAGCACATGCGGATCCCGAGCGGCTTGCTCCAAGAACAGTTGCACGCTGGTGCTGAACGAGTCATAGGGATGGTGCAGGAAAACATCGTGCTCGCGCACCGTGGCCAGCACCTCAGGTGCGGTGGAGGATTCCACCTGATTGAGCTGTCGCGAGGTGCTGGGTACGAACTTCGGCTGCTTGAGGTCATCGCGATCGAGGCCGACGATTGTCCAGAGACCAGTCAGATCGAGGGGACCGGGAATGCGGAAGACCTCGTGCTCGTTGATATCGAGCTCGCTGACGAGCAGTTCGAGAACATGCGCTGAGATAGAAGCCTCGACCTCAAGGCGCACCGGTGGGCCGAAACGCCGACGCATGAGTTCGCGCTCGAGTGCGAGCAGCAGATTCTCGGCGTCATCCTCTTCGACCTCGAGATCCTCGTTACGTGTCACGCGGAATGCGTGATGTTCGAGGATCTGCATTCCCGGGAAGAGATCGTTCAGGTGCGCGGCGATGATGTCCTCGAGAGGCACGAATCGCTGAGAGCCCACCGATACGAAGCGCGGAAGTGACGGCGGCACCTTCACGCGCGCGAAGAGCTCTGTGCCGGTGATCGGGTTGCGCACGACGACTGCGAGATTGAGCGAGAGTCCGCTGATGTAAGGGAACGGGTGAGAGGGATCTACTGCCAGCGGAGTGAGCACCGGGAAGACCTGACCGTCGAAGAACGGCTCAGTGGCATCGCGCTCGGCTTCAGTGAGCTCGGCCCAACGCAGCAGCTCGATGCCGTTGTTGCGAAGCGCGGGCATCACCTCTTCATGGAAGACGTTGGCGTGCTCGCGCTGAAGTGCATGGGCTCGCACCCAGATGTTCTCGAGAACTTCGCGCGGCGTCAGGCCGCTGGCCGCGCGCACGGCGATGCCGGTGGCAATTCGACGCTTGAGGCCGGCCACGCGAACCATGAAGAACTCGTCGAGGTTGCTGGCGAAGATGGCGAGGAACTTGGCCCGCTCGAGCGGGGGCAGGGTGTCGTCCTCGGCGAGCTCGAGCACGCGCTGATTGAAATCGAGCCAGGAGAGCTCGCGGTCCAAGAAACGGTCGGCCGGGAGGTCGCCGCCTTGCACTGGAAGCGGGGTCGGCTGAGCCTCAGTGGGGGAAGTTTGCTCTAGGGACACGCCCCCATGGTGGCACAGGGGGGTTAACGGGTGGCAACCGTGCGGTGACGGTACAGAACATCGGTATCCCAGCGTGAGAAGCCAAGCCCCTCATAGAGACGAATAGCCGAGGTGTTCCGCGCATCGACGTAGAGCATCGCCTGGGAGAGCCCGAGGCCGCGCAGGTGGTGCAGGCCGGCCAAGGTCAACGCCCGGCCCAGGCCGCGCCCGGCGTAGTCGGGATCGACCCCCACGACGTAGACCTCGCCGATCGCGTCATGGTCGTGGCCGCCGCCGCTCTTTCGCCCGTGAACCTTTGTCCAGTGGAAGCCGACCACGGTGCCCTCATGCTCGGCAATGAGGAAGCCTGCGGCTGAGAACCAAGGCTCATCCATACGTCGGCGCAAGTCCTCGAGGGTCCAGCCGCCCTGGTCAGGCAGATCGGCGAAGGCTCGGCCATTGATCCGCAGCCAGGCTTCGTCATCGACGCCGGGCTCGAATGCGCGAATCGTGCACCCCTCGGGCAGCACTGCCGCGGAGAGCGGCGCGAACAGTGAGCGACGCATCTGCCACAAAACCCTGCTCTGCTCGAAGCCCATCGAGCGTGCCAGTCGCGCGGCAGCAGCCTGCTCGCCATGTGCCCAGAGTCGAAGGCCCTCGTTCGACGTGAGTTCGAGCAGTGTCGTGATCATGAGGCGGCCAATGCCCTCGCGGCGTGCGGCCGGCTCGACTGCGAGCTCAGCGCTTGGCCCTTCGACCATGTCGGTGCAGTCGAGATGCGCGTAGCCGACGATGGTTGATGAGTCATCGCGCACGAGTACGTGTCGACCGCCGTCATCACCGCCGTGACGCAGGTGAAGGAAGACATGTTCAGAGAGCGGGTGCAGTCCGTCGGCGGAGGTGACGTGCTCGATGAGTGAGATGACTCCCGAGAGCTCTTCGGAGTCGAGGTGCTCGACTGTGCTGACAGTGAGCATCATGCTCATACCAGTGAAGGGTTGATGGCCAGTTCGTCGTCGACAGTGCCTTCACCCATAGGCACGAAGCGGTAGCCGACATTGCGAACGGTGCCGATCAGCGATTCATGCTCAACGCCGAGTTTTGCGCGCAGGCGACGCACGTGAACATCGACGGTGCGAGTGCCGCCGAAGTAGTCGTAGCCCCAGACTTCCTGGAGGAGAAGGGCGCGAGTGAACACGCGGCCCGGATGCTGGGCAAGGTACTTCAGCAGTTCGAATTCCTTGAAGGTGAGATCTAGAGTGCGACCGCGCAACTTCGCGGTGTAGGTGGCCTCGTCGACCATCAGTTCGCCGCTGCGGATTTCCTCAGGCTCCGAGTTTGTCACGCCCGTAGCCTCGCCGATGCGAGATACCGCGAGACGAAGACGTGCCTCGAGTTCGGCCGGAGAGATCGTGTCGAGCAGGATTTCGTCCATCCCCCAGTCCCACTGAACGGCAGCCAGACCACCCTCAGTGGTGACGAGGAGAACCGGAACATCGACGCCGGTCTGGCGGATCAGGCGGGTCAGGCCGCGAACGGCTGGCAGGTCGCGACGGCCATCGATGATGAGCGCATCGCAGTTAGGAGCATCGAGAAGGGCCGTGGGCTCTGCGGGCAAGGCTCGAACGTGGTGGGCAAGAAGCCCGAGCGCCGGCAGCACCTCGGACGAAGGTTCCATGGCGCGGGTGAGGAGAAGAAGTCTCATGTCACCACCTTTCGCCCGGGGGAAAGCCCCAAGGCTACGGCATCGGGAACAATGGGCGCTCGGCCGGCAAGTGTTGCCAAGGGAAATCCCGGACGGAAGAGGAGGTGGCTGATGGGTACGGAGCTGGAATCGACGTGGCTCACCGCCTCCGACGGCACCGCTATCAGCACCGGGCACCTGCCCCATGAAGGCGAGCTATGCCTGGTCGTGGCGCACGGCTTCACGGGGCAATGGCGCTCGGAGCGGGTTCAGAAGGTGATCAAGGTGCTGTCCCGGTCGGCCGCGGTCATCGTCGTGGATATGCGTGGTCATGGGGAGTCAGGCGGGGTGACCACTATCGGTCATGAGGAGATTCGCGATGTCTCGGCCGCTGTGGCCTGGGCGCGTGAGCTCGGTTATCGCCGTGTCGTGACGATCGGCTTCTCGATGGGTGGCGCGGTGGTTCTGCGTCAAGCCGCATTCCCTGAGGGCGAGAGCGATCAGGTCGATGCCGTGATCGCCGTGAGTGCCCCGGCGTTCTGGTACTACCGCGGCACCAAAGTCATGCGACGCATGCATCACGTGGTGGCCTCCCGAGTTGGGCGCACCTTCATGCGTACCCGCGGCACTCGCATTGACTCGCAAGGCTGGCCGGACCCGATGCCGGCGGCGCCGGTCGAGGCCATCAGTCTCTACCCACATCTCCCCGTGCTGATCGTCCACGGTGATGTCGACCGCTACTTCCCGCTTGAGCACCCACGTGCCCTGCACGCTGCTGCTGTCGCGGGCGGAAACGAGAATGTCCAGCTCTGGGAGATTTCCGGCTTCGGACATGCTGAGTCGGCGATTGACGATGAGACACTTGAGCGCATTGTTGGCTGGGTTCGGGAACAGATGACGAGGGTGGAGGGTTAACGCTGTTATGACCGGTGTCTGGATCCTCATCCTCGCTCTCGCCGCGGCAACCGCCTTCGGGCTGTGGCGTCGCGCAACCGACGGCCGGATGAAATCGACTGGTGACGGCCTGCCGGTGCCGTTGCCTGATGACGCACCGTCTGCTGATCTGCATGACGCTGTCCACGATGAGCACGGCGGAGATGTGCTGACCGCCGCGGCGATCGGAACCTCGCTGGGCGAGGTGGCCACCTTGGTGCAGTTCTCGAGTGCCTTCTGCCAGCCCTGTCGCGCCACCCGCCGAATCCTCGATGAAGTGACTCAGATGGTTCCGGGCGTCACCCATGTCGAGATCGATGCGGAGTCGAATCTCGAGCTCGTGCGTCAGCTCGACATTCGCCGCACGCCCACCGTGCTCGTGCTCGACAAGCGTGGAGCCATCCGCAAGCGGGCTAGTGGGGCGCCACGGAAGGTTGATGTCATCGCTGCTATCGGCGAGGTCAGCGGCTGAGCTGCAAGCAGTTCGCAATTGCCCGACCCTGAGATTGGGCCCGATCGGCTCCTCCTAGCGTTTACGTAGAGAGAGACCGAAGGAGCACCTATGACCACCGAGATCTGCACCCGCACCGAGATCGATCCTCGTGGCCCCCGCTTCGGCGGCACGATCACCACGATCGTGCTGGCCATTGCACTTGTCACGGTCGGAACCCCGCTCTCCGATGTGCTTGTTGTTTGGCAGGCCCTTGTCTTCGGCCTGGGCGCCATCGTCGGCCTCCACGCGCAGCCCTACGGCATCTTGTACCGCAAGCTCATCGGCCCGCGTCTTGCTCCGCCGCAGTTGCTCGAAGATGCTGCGCCACCGCGATTCGCTCAGGCTGTCGGCCTGATCTTCATGATCGTTGCTCTCATCTCGATCGCCCTCGGTGCGACTGTGGTTGCTGCCATCGCCATCGGCTTCGCTCTGGCGGCGGCATTCCTCAATGCTGCATTCAACTTCTGCCTCGGCTGCGAGATGTACCTGCTCGGTGCGCGCCTGCGCCACCGCTAGGGGTAGGGCTAAGGAACGATGACAGCGCGGCCGTCGACACGACCTGCGCGAAGATCATCGACCGCACGCTGAGCATCATCCAGCGAATATGTCGTCACGGTTGACTCGATTCGACCCTCACGCGCGAGTGCGACAACTTCGGCCATCTCGGGTGCAGAGCCCCAGTTGGTCGTTGTGACCACTGACTCCGGTGGCATCGTGAAGAAGCTTAGTTCGGTGCTACCACCACCGAGACCGACGATGTTGAGCATTCCGCGTGCCGCGAGAAGTGAACGCCCGCTGGCGAGTGAAGCGTCATTGCCAACGAAGTCGAGAACAGCGGAGCATGCTCCGGCGAGATCATGCTCGGCCATGGCGTCATTGAAATTCGCATCGGTCGGATCAAGTGCGAGATCGGCTCCGAGTTCGAGGGCTCGTGCCCGCTTCGCCGGATCAGGATCGAGACCGACAATGCGAGCATCGCTTAGCAGGTTCAGGTACTGAATGCCGAACTGGCCCAGACCACCGAGGCCAATCGCCACGGCAGTGCTGCCGGGTTCGAGATGCGTGAGTGCGCGCTGCACGGCGCGATACGGAGTCAGCCCCGCATCGGTGAGACCAGCGGCCTTCACCGGATCGAGCTCGCCGATCGGAACAAGATGACGCTCAGCCGGGACGATCATGTAGTCCGCGAAACCACCGGGAATGCCGATGCCATTCATCGAGAGCACCTGAACCGAGCACATGTTCTCCAAGCCGGACAGGCACGTGGGGCATGAACCACAGCCCTGCGCACCGAATACCGCGACGGCATCGCCCACGGCAACCGACGTGACACCTGCGCCGATCTCCTCGACGATTCCTGCAGTCTCATGACCGAGTACTGCAGGGAAGCCGGGAAGGATCGCAGGATCACCGTCGATCAGATGCAGGTCGGTGTGGCAGAGTCCGGCGGCGGTCACCTTGATGAGCACTTCACCAGTCGCAGGCGCCGGACGAGGAATATCGGTGATCGACAGGAGCTCGCCGTAGCCGTTCAGTACGACTGCACGCATGGTCGTCCCTCGTTCTAGCGGAACTGCGCTACGCGCTGTTCTGTGTCATCGATGGAATATGAAGTGGACCATTCATAGGCGAGGCCCTCAGCAAGCTCGAGCTCATCCGCAGCGCGGTAAAGATCCTTGTACGCGAGCAGCGCGCCTTTGCTGTGACCGGCGATGGTTGCTGTGAGTGCGTCGACAGCTGCGCTGAGCTCTTCGAGCGGATGAGATGCGCAGGCGAGCCCCCACTCTGCAGACTGAACGCCAGTGAAGGTCATCGCGGAGTAGGAGATGAGTCGAGCGCGCTGTGGGCCGACGAGTCGCGGAAGTCGCTGACTCATTCCCCACGACGGGCGCAGGCCCCACTTGCCATGCGTATCTCCGAACTTCGCTTCATTTGCGGCGATGATCAGATCGCAGGCGAGCGCGAGCTCGAGTGCACCGGTGAAACAGAAGCCGTTGATCTTGGCGATGACGATGGCTTCGAGTGAGGCGATCGCGTCAATGACCGCGCGTGCGGGAACGTCGAGATAGTCACCGACGGCTCCACCTTCGAGTGATCTTGCGCCGAGAGCCTTGAGATCGACGCCGGCACTGAACGCGCGACCCTCACCGGTGATGATCACCGCGCGGATTGTCGGGTCAGTAGCGATCTTTGAGAGGGCGTCGGCAATTTCGCCGAGCATCACCACGGTGATCGCATTCATTGCCTCAGGGCGATTCAGGGTGATCGTTGCGGTGGGGGAGTCAATCTCAAGACGAATCTGTTCGTAGGTCATGGACGCAACCTACTTATGGCAGCTGCGGCAGGCAGGCGTTCGTCCCGAAAGTGACGAATCTCCCCGCCCAACGTGCGGGCAGGGAGATTCGAGAGTTGAGCGGAGGGTTAGTCCTCGTGGCCCGGCTTGGTCGGCTCGAAGCCGGCGGCCTTGAGCATCTTGCGGAAATCGACGATCTGCTGCTCACCGCAGTCGTGGCCCTTGGGGCGGTCGAAGAATTCCATCTGGTCGCCCACGTGGATCTTGAACTTGCCGCTGTGGTTCTCCTCGACGGTGCCGACGGCCTCGAGCAGGCTGATGGCGTCGTGCCAGCGCACGTTGTGGCTGGTCGGGTGGGCGAAGATCGCCGTGAGAGTGTCGGTGTGGTGGTTGTTCAGGTGCACCGGCTGATCTTGGTTGGTCATCACTGCCTCTCGAAGATGCGCCTCGTCGTTGATGCGCCTGAAGCAGAGCGTACGTGATGGGGAATGTTGAAGGGGCACCCCTCAAGGGGGTACCCCTTCAACATGGCGGTGGCGGTGGGATTTGAACCCACGGTGAGCTTTCACCCACACACGCTTTCGAGGCGTGCTCCTTTGGCCGCTCGGACACGCCACCGCAGAAAAGCCTACAAGCACGAAGCGGGACGAACCGAATCGGTCCGTCCCGCTTACGTATCAGCGCGGAGGATAGGGGATTTGAACCCCTGAGGGGTTTCCCCCAACCCGCGTTCCAGGCGAGCGCCATAGGCCACTAGGCGAATCCTCCGTGGGAGAGGCTACAAGTTGGGGCACTTGGTGAGCCAATCGCCTGCCGCGTACCCTTATGTCGACCCCTCGTGCGGCGTCATCTCGCTGAACCCCCCCAGGGCCGGAAGGCAGCAAGGGCAGGCGGGCTCTGATGGGTGTGCGGGGGGTCCCTTGTCTCTTCTCGGGCGCATAAGGTTGCGGGGTGTCCATGGCCCTGTATCGCACCTATCGCCCCGCGCGACTCGACGATGTCGTGGGCCAAGATCACGTCACTGACCCATTGCGTCGCGCCCTTGAGAACGATCGCGTCGCACATGCGTATCTCTTCTCCGGCCCGCGCGGCTGCGGCAAGACCTCGACCGCACGCATCCTCGCTCGTTCACTGAACTGCGAGAAGGGCCCGACCCCTGATCCGTGCGGTGAATGCCAGAGCTGCCTTGATCTTGCGGCCAATGGCTCCGGTTCCATCGATGTCATCGAGCTCGACGCTGCTAGTCATGGTGGTGTCGACGACACTCGTGATCTCCGCGAACGCGCGATGTTCGCGCCGGCTTCGTCGCGCTACAAGATCTACATCATCGACGAGGCTCACATGGTTACCACGGCAGGCTTCAATGCCCTGCTGAAGTTGGTGGAAGAGCCACCCGAGCACGTGCGCTTCATCTTCGCCACGACCGAGGCCGACAAGGTCCTTCCGACCATTCGCTCGCGCACGCACAACTACACGTTCCGTCTCGTGTCAGCGCGAACTTTGCAGCAGCACCTGGCAACGGTGTGCGAGGCAGAAGGCGTGCCCGCCGAGGCGAATGCCCTCGCACTCATCGCTCGCGCCGGTGCGGGCAGTGTTCGTGACAGCCTCTCGATCCTCAGTCAGGTCATCTCAGGCTCGGGCCCCGATGGCGTCACGTACGCAACTGCGGTCGCGCAGTTGGGCATGACAGATTCCACGCTGCTTGATGCCACCGTCGACGCACTCGCCGCGCACGATGGCGCTGCGCTCTTCACGGTGATTGATCAGGTGATGGATGCCGGTCATGATCCCCGTCGTTTCGTCACCGATCTTCTCGAGCGCATGCGCAATCTGATCGTGCTGCAGCATGTGAGTGGCGCTGCCCAACTCGGCCTCATCGATGCACCCGAAGACGAAATTGCCCGCCAGGTCGATCAATCCGCGCTGTTCGGAGCTTCAGAACTCGCGCGCGCTTCTGACGTTGTCAGTGAAGGACTCAGCGGACTCAAGGGTGCAACGGCGCCGCGTCTGCATCTTGAATTGATGGCAGCCAAGCTGCTCTTGCCCGCGGCCGACTCTGATGAGCGTGGCACTCGTGCGCGACTCGATCAGCTCGAGCGCCGCATCTCGTCAGGTGAATTCCATCAGGCCGCTCACCCTGCCGATGCACCGATCGCGGCACCGGCCGCTGCGGTCGCCGCTCCTGCTGCACCCGCGATACCGGTTCCGCCTGTCGCACCCGCGGTCTCCGCTCCGGCTGCCGAGGCACCTGCCGCAGCGGCATCTGAGGCACCCTCGCGTCCGAAGAAGCTCAGCGATGTCGCGCCCTCGACCAAGAAGGAGTCGGCTGCGTCGCGTCCGCCGATGAAGCCGGCGGAGAAGGCCGCTGCAGTTGAGGCCGAAGCCGCTGCCGCCGAGCCGGTTGTCGCGCCGTCGAACCCGAACGCCTCGCTGCCGCAGCTCGTGTCCATGTGGCCGGCAATTCTTGATGCGACCAAGTCGTACTCGCGCGTGGCATGGATGGTCTTCAGCGACTCGGCCCCGCTCTCGCTCGAGAATGGCGTTCTCGCGGTCGGTGTCGAGAATGCGAGCAAGGCGGCGAACGCCAAGGCAAGCGGTCATGATGAGCGACTGCGCCAGGCGGTACTCGATGTTTTCCGAACTGATGTGCGCATTGACATCGTGCTTGCGCCCAATGCCACCGCACGTCTAGTGAATGCGGCTCCCGTCGATGCATCAGACGATTCCGGTGATTCATCAGCACCTGCTGTCGCCATCGTGGTCGAGCCCGATGCGCCCAGCATTGATGACGAGGATCTCGATGACACCTCAGGTGTCGACTTGATCATGCGCGAGCTCGGCGG
>JBIJBU010000119.1:0-5673 GCA_044345075.1 Candidatus Nanopelagicales bacterium
GGCAGTTCTCGCTGGGCTGTAGGGACAAGCGGGCAGTTTTCTCGCCCCGACCTGAGCGCGATAGCCTCATCTCTCCCGGGTGATTAGCTCAGTTGGTTAGAGCGCTGCCCTTACAAGGCAGATGTCGGGGGTTCGAGTCCCTCATCACCCACCATTGATCCTCGATAACCTTCGACTATGCCCACCGTCCGCGCGCTCATCGCCACCCTCGATGCGGCGTATCCGCAATGGCTTGCCGAGGACTGGGATTCAGTCGGGCTCACCTGCGGGCGCCTCGATGCCGAGGTCGACACAGTTCTTCTTGCGGTTGACCCGCTTCCTCAGATCGTCGACGAGGCGATTGCCTGCGGCGCTCAACTCATCGTCACCCACCACCCGCTCTTCTTGCATGGGGTTCACGAGGTCTCCGCGACCTCTGCCAAGGGCGAAGTCATTACCCGTTGCATCGAGAACGGCATCGCGCTCTTCAGCGCGCACACGAATGCTGATCACGCCTGCCCCGGGGTCAGTGATGCCCTCGCCCAGGCACTTGGGCTCACCAATGAGCGTCCTCTCGTGCCCGATGCTCGTGACTCGAGCCTCGGGACGGGGCGCATCGGTTCTTTGTCCTCTCCGCTGACCCTCGAGGCCTTCGGCCAGCTGGTCGCAGGTGCGCTGCCGGCAACCGCCCACGGGGTGCGCATCGCAGGAGATCTCGGATCGACTATTCGCACCGTCGCCGTCTGCGGAGGTGCGGGGGATTCCTTCCTGAGTGCAGCGGCAGAGGCGGCCGACGTCTATGTCACCTCTGATCTGCGCCACCACCGCGCCCAGGATCACCTCGTTGATGGCGGCTGCGCACTGGTCGATGTTGCTCACTGGGCCAGCGAGTGGCCTTGGCTGCAGCAAGCGGCCTCGGCGATCGGCGGTACGGTACGAACGGTCGTCTCGACCACTCCCACGGATCCGTGGGCTGCGCACCTAGGGAGCACATCGTGAACGCCGAACCGCAAGACCAGTGGCGCCTTCTCGATCTCCAGGAGAAGGACACTCGGCTCTCGCAGCTCGCGCACCGCGCTGCCACCCTTCCGGAGGCGGCCACCCTCGTTGATCTCGATACCCGTTTCGCCCGCACTCGTGATGAGCTCGTGGCAGCCGAGGTGATCGCCGACGATCTCAAGCGCGATCAGGAGCGCGCCGATGCAGATGTCGAACAGGTGCGCGCCCGATCGAAGCATGATCAGGAGTTGCTGAACGGTGGCACGATCACCGATCCCAAGCAGCTGCAGAACCTCCAGCACGAGATCGAGTCACTCGCTCGCCGGCAGAGTGAGCTTGAGGATGTCGAGCTGGAGATCATGGATCGCGTCGAGGGCGCACTTGCTGCAGTTGCGCAGCTCGCCGGCCAGAAGGCCGAACTCTCTGCAGAGCGTGAGGCTCTCGCCGAGAACGTGCGCGTGCTGCACGAGGAAATCGAAGCCGAGAAGTCAATGGTCATTGCTGATCGTGCTCGCATTGCAGACAGCATCCCGACCGACCTACTCGCTCTGTACGAAAAGATCCGTCTCGATCACTCAGGCGTCGGTGCTGCGCGTCTGTACCGCGGCCGCTGCGAGGGCTGCCGTCTCGAACTCCCGCCGAACGAGATCGAGGCACTGCGCAATGCGAATGTCTCGACTGTCGTGCGTTGCGAGGAATGCCGCCGGATTCTGGTGCGCACCGCCGAGTCCGGTCTGTGACCATGGCTCGCTCGCTGATCGTCGAAGCTGACGGCGGCTCGCGGGGCAACCCCGGCCCAGCCGCCTACGGCACTGTCGTGCGCGACGCCTCCAGCAGCGAGGTGCTGTTCGAAATCGGCGAGTACATCGGCAGTGCTACGAACAACGTTGCTGAGTACCGCGGCGCGATTGCCGGTCTGGCGAGAGCCTTCGAGATTGATCCCGACGCCCGCGTCGAAGTGCGCCTGGATTCCAAGCTCGTCGTCGAGCAGATGAGCGGACGCTGGCAGATCAAGCACCCTGACATGCGCGTGCTGGCCAAGCAAGCTCGTGAGATCTTCGCGGCCGGTCAAGTCACCTACACCTGGGTCCCGCGTGCAGACAATGCTGCGGCCGATCGCATGGTCAACGAGGCACTCGATCAGGCGTTGGCGGGTGGTGCTCCGCTGATCGTCCGCGAGCGCGGAGCGCTGCTCGTGCAAGAGCTTGTGAGAGAGGCCGCTGACGTCGTCGGAGACGCGGAGGAGCAGAACGCGAAGGGCACGCCAGGCAAGGCCACTGCGGCTAATCGCATGGTCGGCTGGAGTGACCTCGGTGCCCCCACCACCTTGTTGCTTGCGCGGCACGGAGCCACGGCGTTCAGTGTCGAGAAGCGATTCAGCGGCATCGGTGGCATAGATATGCCCCTTAACGACTTAGGCAATGCGCAGGCGGAGGCACTTGCCCGCGAGATTGCCGAACGCGGGGGCGCTGATGTCATCGTCGCCTCGCCGCTGCTGCGTACTCAGCAGACAGCCGCATACGTCTCCGAGGCGATCGGAGTGCCGGTCGAACTCGATGAGGGTTTCGCTGAGTGTGCCTTTGGCGAGTGGGATGCCTTCACCTTTACCGAGGTGCGCGAGCGCTGGCCCGAGCAGCTTGATGCGTGGCTTGCCTCCACCGATGTCGCGCCACCGGGTGGCGAGTCCTTCGCCGAGGTCAACCGTCGTGTCGAGGCTGCCCGTCGAGGAGTTCTGGAGCGTCACGCCGGCAAGCGCGTGATCATCGTCGCTCACGTCACCCCGATCAAGGTGATGGTGAGTCAGGCGCTCGAGACTGATCTCACCCTGCTGTTCAAAATGGAATTGTCGCCGTGTTCGTTGACCACACTCGCCTGGTTCCCTGATGGGAACGCATCAATGTTCGGCTTTTCCGAAGCTGCACATCTTCGCGGCATTCACACGCCTGACATCTAGTCGAAGATCAAATCTCCGGCACGATGATGTCGAGGGTGGCCGGCTGACCGGCTTTCTTCGACTCGCTCAGCTCGCACTTCCACTTCAGTTCGCGCAGAGCCTTCATCAAGGCATCAATTGTGGATGGCTGAGCACTTCGCTCGGCTAGTGCGCGCACGAGTCGTCCCTTGCTCGCCTTGTTGTGGTGGCTGACGATTGACCTCTTGCCGTTCCTCTCCAGGAGGATGCGTGTACTGACAGCGCGTGCGGCGGCTTCCGCGGGGATAGGGCCGAGTGCCGCGTACATCTGCGAGCGCAGATCGATGATCACGCCCGCGCTTTGGTTGATGACCTCACTAACGGAGTCACGCCAATGCCCTGCGGGTGTTCCGATCCCGGGCAGCACGACGTCGCCGCTGAGTCGATAGGCGGGGATCAGGTCATCGGGGCGCACCAGGCCGAAGAGCGCCGAGGAGATCACAGTGGTGGCCTGCAGCCGGCGCCGTGCGGGCTTGCCCAGTGAGGTGACATCGAGTGCGTCGAAGAGCACGCCCGTGTACACCTCGATGGCCGGTGCGCAGGCAGCCTTGCGAAGCAGCGCATTAACGCGCACCTCATCAGCCTGAGTCGGCCCAAGACCCAAGATCGAGGCTGCCGACTTCGGATCCTTCGCGCACACATCGATCAGCGCCTTCAGCGTGGCGGTGCGGCCACGGGCGAGTCCGGGGAAGCTCAGGCCTGCGAGATCGAGCTTGGGCCCCGTGGCGGGTGAGGTCTTGCCCTCGCTTGGAGGCAGCAGGATGAGCACGCATCGACGGTACCTGAGTGCGGCATGGCATGCTCACTTCATGAAGCTCGCACTCGCAGGTGTCGCGATAGCCGCGTTGATGCTCAGCGGCTGCTCGGGAACCTCCGCTCAGCCCGATGCCTCGTGTGACTCTGACACCCTGCGCAGCACCTTCGAGATGATCCTGCATGACTCCGAGATCACGTTGGCCTCGGTTGACTCAGTCGAGTGCAGCGGAAACTGGGCGGTCGTGAAGGCGACCTTGACCGGCGAGGGTCTCAGTGGGGTATCTGAGCCTTCGATCTTCGAGCGCGTCGGCGCCGACTGGGTACTCAAGGCGCCGGAGAACGTGTGCGGCACCTTCGCTCCTGGCGAAGGTCGTCCGAATGACGCCGCCGTACCAGAGGCAATCTGGGCAGCCGGCTGCGTGATCGCCTAGATCGTCCCGGCGCTCAATCCATCGAGCACTTCGCGGGCACGAGTGCGCACGTCATCGAGATCCGAAAGTCGGTCGAGGCCGGCGAATTGCTGCGCCATCCGGTGATTGCCTTTCAGGGCTGCTCGATTGCGATCAAGGAAATCCCAGTACAGCGTCGTCAACGGGCAAGCGGTCTCTCCCACGCGCTTTCCGGGGTCGTAGTAGCAATCCGAGCAGAAGCGGCCCATTCGCTTCACGTAGGCGCCACCTGCGGCATAGGGCTTGGTCATCATTGCGCCGCCATCAGCGTGCAGGCCCATCCCGATCACGTTGGGCACCATCACCCAGTCGGCTGCATCGATGAACATCGCCTTCATCCAGTCGAGGAACTCCTGTGGACGAATGCCGGCGATCAGTGCGAGATTGCTCAGGATCATCAGGCGGGGGATGTGGTGAGCCCAACCGCGATCCATGACGTCACTGACCACCGACGAAGCGCAGGCCATCTTCGTGCGGGAGGGATCGTTGAGCAACGGAAGCAGCGGTCTATCCGCATGCAGCTCATTGGAGTTTCGGTAGTCGTCTTCGAATAGCCAGTAGACGCCGTTCACGTATTCGCGCCACCCGATGACCTGGCGGATGAAACCCTCGGTAGAGGCGAGGGGAACGCCGCCGCGGTCGAAGCGTTCGACTACGGCATCAATCACCTCACGCGCGGTGATGAGCCCCAGATTCAAGTACGGGCTGAGCAGTGAATGATTGACCGACCACGAGTCGCGGGGCATCGCATCCTCGTACGGCCCGAAGTCGACGAGTGACGTGTCGAGAAAGTGCGTGAGCTGTCGAAGTGCGCCGGCTCGTGTCGTGGCCCACGTGCCCAGAGGCGCAGCGCCAGTAATCGGGAGCTCCCGCTCGATGATCGATTGCCACACCCGCTCATCGATCTCATCAGGCTCGTGGTGCAAAGGCTCGGGCCACGGGTGCGCGCCCTTCGGCGGCGGAAGCCGATTCTCTTTGTCCAGATTCCAGTTGCCCCCGACAGGTGCACCGTTCTCCATCAAGATGCCCAGCCGCGTGCGCTGCCACCGGTAGAAGGTTTCCATCACCAGTGGCCTTCGGTCACCCGCCCAGGCGCGAAACTCGTCGCGTGAAGTGAGGAAAGTGTCATCGGGCACGAGCTCGACCCCGCACTCGAGCAGTGCTCGCTGTGACGACGACGAGCTCGGCTCAGTGCAGCGGATTCGCGCATCCGGATGCTCCAGGGCGAAGGCCTTGACCCCGGCGCTCACGGAAGAGGCCGACATCACGTGCACGGTGAATCCGCGATCGCGGAGTTCTTGTTCCACATGCGCTGCCGCTGACAGCAGCAGGAAGAGGCGTTGAGCGTGCCAGGTGCGCGAGCGCAGCATCTGCTCGCTCTCGATCAACAGGATCTCGGTCGTCTCCGGTGTAGCCCCGACCATCGCACCGTGAGCGAGGCTGAGGCGGTCGTAGGGGAGTAGTACGACATCGGTCATGCGCGCCGGCACTTCTCTGAGCAGTACTTCACCGAATCCC
>JBIJBU010000128.1:0-5372 GCA_044345075.1 Candidatus Nanopelagicales bacterium
CGACCAGTTCTCCAGATAAAGCGCTGACCAGCCCACCTGCCTTAACCACGGCGCCTGGTACCACAGCGGAGCCAGGAGCAAGATCGCTGCGGAGACGACTACTAGGACCAGGATCGACATCGGCAGCAAACGGGCTGCGAGTCGAGAGAAGTACCTTCCCGGATCGAGGCGCCCGTGCTTGACGACTTGATCGACGAGAATCAACGTGATCAGGAAGCCGGCCACCACGAAGAAGACATCGACTCCTCCGGAGACCTTGCCGATGAAGACATGGAATATCACGACGAGGAAAGCGGCAACCGCACGCAAGCCTTCGATCTCAGGCCGATACTTGCGACGAATCGTGTCGGGCACCTGGGTGCCGATGCTCAGGTCGGGAATGTTGTGCTCTCCCGGGACTACGCGTCGCGCGCGGCCAACCGCGCCTTGAGGGCGTCACGGCGATCTTCAAATCGCGTTGCGTTCACTTCAAGTTCCTCGAGCAGAACGGCAAGCTCGTCGCGGGCCCTCTCTCCCTCGGCACCGAAATTCTCACGCTCGAATACGCGCCATTTGCGCAGCACCGGCAACAGGACGTCATCCTTGTGCTGACGGAGGTCGTAAATGCCGGCCACGGCGATTTCGACGGCCTTGCGCCCAAAGCCCTCGATGCCATGACCGGGCATTGCGAAGTCTCGGACGTTGTTCAGGACTGCGACCATGGCCTCATCGGGCTCAAGTTCGAAGATCGCCTCCATCACATTGCGGTAGAACACCATGTGCAAGTTCTCGTCGGTTGCAATTCGGGCGAACAACTGCTCAGCGATGGGGTCACCCGTTGCAGCACCTGTGTTGCGATGCGACACACGAGTCGCGAGTTCTTGGAACGAGACGTAAGCCAGGCCCGAGATCGCGCCGGGGTGAATTGCGTCGAAGCCCTCAGTCATATGTGTCATGCGTGCACGCTCAAGAGCAACTGGGTCAACTGAGCGGGTCACAGTCAAGTAGTCGCGAATCGCAATCCCATGGCGACCCTCCTCGGCCGTCCAGCGGCCAATCCATTGGCCCCACACACCATCGCGTCCGAGGTAGGTCGCGATCTCACGGTGGTAGCTAGGCAGGTTGTCCTCGGTGAGAAGGTTGATCACCAGGCTGGTGCGTGCGGCCTCACTGAAGCGCTGCTCTTCCGGAGTCCAGTCCTTGCCCTCCAGCACGCCGGCGAAATTGACTCCCTCGCCCCACGGCACGTACTCGTGCGGGAACCACTCCTTGGCGATCGACAGATGGCGATTGAGCTCGGTCTCGACAACAGGCTCGAGTTCGCGCAGGAGATTCTGGGTACGGACGTCATCAGCAAGGGCGGTCACACGTTTACCCTCTCAGATCTGACGGGGTATTCATACTCGGCACGAGGGCAAATGGTCGTAATCGAGAGGGAAACGTCACAGGCATCCAACCCCGACCACGGCCCGAAGATGCCAGACTCCTCCCATGACTGATCAGATCCTGTACTCCGCGGCCGAAGGCATCGCAACGATCACGTTGAACCGTCCTGATCGGATGAACGCCATGCTCCCCGGTATGGGTGAGCTCTATGCCGATCTCCTCCAACGGGCTGACGCAGATCCCGAAGTTCGGGTGATCGTGGTCACTGGAGCCGGTAAAGGGTTCTGCTCCGGTGCCGATCTGTCCGTACTCGCCGAGGGCACCAGCGGACTGAACAAGTACGTCGACGAGCAATCGGCCGAGACCTTGCCCTTTCGAGCCCTGATGATCGGCACGCCCGTAGTGACTGCGATCAATGGGGCATGCGCCGGCATCGGCTTCGTTCTGGCCGCATGCGCTGATCTGCGCATCATCGGCAGCGGTGTCCGCATGAGTACAACCTTCAGTCGGCTTGGCCTCGTTGCCGAGTACGGCATCGCCTGGCTGCTTCCGCGCCTTGTTGGCTACGGCAATGCCACGGAACTGCTGCTATCCGGCCGCACAATCGATGCCAATGAGGCACTGCGTATCGGACTCGTCAATGAGATCTCCGAGGATCCCTTGACGCGGGCACTGGAGTGGGCTCGCGAGCTCGCCGACAACTGCTCTCCCTCAGCTATGGCAGCAATGAAAGGTCAGTTGCTTCGCGTCGCGGAGCAATCACTTCCGCAGGCTGTGGACGAGTCACTGGCGATGATGAAGGTCTCCTTCGCGCTGCCTGACCTTGCCGAGGCTCTTGCGGCTAAAGGCGACAAGCGTGCGGTCAACTTCCCGCCGCGCGGGGCCTGAGCTAGGGAAGTAATCCGCAGTGTGCGAGGGCCATCCGCACGAGTCGACCCTGACCGCCTGACATCTCCAGTTCGAAGTCCGGGGACGTGACCTCCATGGGCGACACCCAGACAAGATCAAGGGCGTCCTGAGAGGGAGAGCAGTCTCCGCCGCACGGGACAATGAAGGCCAGTGACACGGCATGCTGACGCGGGTCGTGAAAGCCAGTGACCTCTGGATCCGGGAAGTACTCGACCACCGTGAAGGGCTGCGGCGACGCCGGGATCTGAGGCAGCGCGACTGATCCAAGATCCTTCTCCAGATGCCGCACGAGTGCATCGCGGATGCGCTCACCATGAAGAACCCGACCCGACACGATCGCGCGCGAAATGCTGCCGTCAGGCATGCCCCGAAGTAGAAGGCCGATCGAAGTGACCTGCCCCTGTGAGTCGGTGCGCACGGGCACCGCATCGACGTAGACCATCGGGAGTCGCTCCCGAGCCGAATCAAGATCCTCTCGACTGAGCCACGCACCCCTGGTATCGAGAATCTCGCTCACTGTTTCTCCGCTCCTCGCCTTTGGCGTATGGCTGCATTCTCCCAGCACACGCGATTACGAGACAGGCGGCGCGCTGACCAAACCGAAGTTCTGGCTTAGCCTGTACTCATGGCACATGACACCCCCGCACGCGCAGGTTCCACTCGTCCCGATGGCGGCACGTATGACGTCACCCGCAGCGAGGATGAATGGCGTTCTCGGCTGACCCCGCTCGAGTACCACGTACTGCGCGAAGCAGGCACTGAAGCGCCCTTCGTCGGCGAGTACACCGATACTAAGGACGTCGGCACCTATGCATGCCGTGCATGCGGGGCAACCCTCTTCGAAAGCACGACCAAGTTCGACTCGCACTGCGGCTGGCCGAGCTTTTACGCTCCCCTGGCAGGGGATTCTGTCCTGTATCTCGAGGATGCCTCGCTGGGTCGGATTCGCACCGAGGTGCGATGCGCATCCTGTGGCGGTCACCTCGGACACGTGTTCGAAGGCGAGGGCTACGGCACTCCGACCGATCAGCGGTACTGCATTAACTCCATCAGCGTGAAGTTCGCTCCGCAGGGCGAATAGGCACCTGGCGACGGCGCGTCAGTCCCCCTCCAGTGACCTCGCGACGAATAGCCTGCAAATGTGAGACCCATCGACGCGACGGCCAATGCCTTCACTGACGCTTTGGCCAGCGTTCGATCCGCCTCAATACGACCTGATTTCGTCATTGAAGAAGGTCCGGCCCCTCAGCGACTGGCGCCCCACGCCGTCGCGATCACGGCAGAGATGGCTGATCTCGACGACGACCGTGCCTCAGGACGGTTCGTCTTGCTCCACGATCCCGATGGCGTCGATGAGTGGGACGGAACTTTTCGCGCGGTTGTGTTTGCCCGAGCAGAGCTCGAGCACGACGTCGCCACGGACCCCATGCTGCAGGAGGTCGCCTGGACCTGGCTGGTCGACGCCATGACCGGCGCGGGCGCCGTCGGCACTCATGTCGGAGGCACGATCACCGTGACTTCCGGGGCCTCATTCGGTTCGATGTCAGATCGACCGGCAGAGTCCTTCGTCGAGATTCGTGCGTCCTGGACTCCGCTTGAGATCGACGGACTCTCCGTTCCCGAGACCATGGATCGGCACGTTCACGCCTGGATTGATGTCATGGCACAAGCAGCCGGGCTCACCCCGATGCCCACGGGCATCGCGCATGTTGGCAGTGTTCGTCGTCGCACTCGCGCCTGATGAGCGATTTTGACGTCGAGGTCGACACAGTCGAAGAACCCGAACCCGCACCTGCTGAACCACGTGACGGCGTTCCCGATGTCATTACTACGGCTGCTGCACTCGCGGCCTATGCAGACGCACTCGCGCGCGGCACTGGTCCACTGGCCGTCGACGCAGAGCGAGCATCCGGCTACCGGTACAGCCAGCGCGCTTACCTGATTCAGTTACGACGCGAAGGAGCAGGAAGCGCGCTGATCGACCCCATCGCAGTCCCCGATCTCAGTCCGATCGCCGAAGCCACCCAGGGCGTCGAGTGGATTCTCCATGCTGCCACTCAAGATTTGCCTTGCTTGGCGGAAGTCGGTCTTGCTCCGTCCTCACTGTTTGATACGGAGCTGGCGGGGCGGCTACTCGGCCGCGAGCGCGTGAATCTCGGTGCACTCGTGCGTAGCGAACTGGGCTACGTACTCGAAAAAGGTCATGGTGCAGCTGATTGGTCGGTGAGACCCTTGCCCGCCAATCAACTGCGATACGCCGTACTCGATGTCGAATTCTTGGTCGAATTACGCGATTCCTTGTATTCATCATTGGTGGAGAGCGGCAAGTGGGAGTGGGCGGATGAGGAGTTCACCTCACTGCTGAACTTTCGTCCGCGGGAGCGAGGCGAGGACGCCTGGCGCAAAACGAGCGGGATTCATGGGGTACGCAAGGCACGCAATCTCGCGGTAGTCCGCGAGTTATGGCGTGAACGTGATCGCGTGGCAACCCGATCCGATATCGCCACCGGACGGATCCTTCCCGACACGGCGATCGTCGCCGCCGCCATCGCATTGCCCAAGAACGTCGATGAGCTCAGCGCCCTGCCTGCATTCAGCGGACGCGGACAGCAACGGCGACGCACCACGTGGTGGGCTGCCATCGAGCGCGCCTATGCGTGTGCTGATGAGGACCTCCCCGCCACGTCGGTCACTGCGACAGGCCCTCCGCCTCCGCGCGCCTGGGCTGACCGGAACCCGCCAGCATTCGCGCGACTTGAAGCCGCCAAGGCGATAGTCAGCGAGATCAGCGAGTCCCGTGGCCTGCCCTCGGAAAACATCGTCAATCCCGAACTTCTGCGCAGGCTGTGCTGGGAGCCACCAGCGGAGATCACGCCAGACACAATCGAGCAGGCGCTTCTGGCGGCCGGAGCCAGGCCTTGGCAATCGGCCTTGCTCGCCGAATCTCTGGTCACGGCGTGGACGGCACCTGCTCCGATTACGTAGGCGTTCGTAGCGTGGGCATGCTATTTTGTTACTCATCAGTAATAACGGTGAGATGGGTGAGGGATCATGGCGCGCAATATTCGTGAGGTCGTGTTCGTCGATGGGGTTCGAAC
>JBIJBU010000120.1:0-5637 GCA_044345075.1 Candidatus Nanopelagicales bacterium
TCACGCAACACCCGCATCATCGCCGCCGGCGCCGCACTCGCGCTCGCCGCACTCGGTCTCGCATCGCCCGCGCATGCGGCCACCAACACCGGCCTGTACGGCTCCGCAGATCCCACCTACGACGGTGTCTACCGTCAGTCGCTCGGAATCATCGGGCTCACCTCGAACGGCATCAAGCCTTCACCGACCGCGATCAGCTGGCTGATCAGCCAGCAGTGCAAGGACGGTAGCTTCCAGCAATTCCGTTCCGATCTCACCAAGCCCTGTGATGCAGTCGATGCCGCCAACGGCAAGGGTCCCGATTCCAATGCAACATCACTGGCCCTGCTCGCACTGATGTCGATCGACAATACGAGCCTCGCACCGCAGCCGCTGCTGACCAAGGCAGTGTTCGCGGCCGACCGTGCAGGCCTGTGGCTCAAGAAGAGCCAGCTCTCCGATGGCGGCTGGCCCTACTACGCAGGCTCCCCGTCTGACTCAAACTCCACCGGCCTGGCACTTGCTGCACTCGGCACCCAGGCACCGAATCGCCTGCAGCCGAATCTCGTCAAGGGCAGCAAGTTCCTTGCTTCGCTCATTACCGCGTGCGGCACACCTGACGGCGGCGCACTCATGTACCAGATGGGCAGTAAGCCCGACGGACTCTCGAGTGCGCAGGGCCTCTACGGACTCGTCGGCACGGCTCCGGTGCAGGCGGCGCGCAAGCTCGGTCCGGCACCAAAGTGCGCAGGCAAGCCGGCGAACAAGATCGCGAGCTACCTCTCGTCGAAGCTGTCGAGCGCCGGCACGCTGGCCTCGTCATTCGGAGACGGACCCGACTACACGGCCACGGCCACGGCGGTTGTCGATCTCGCTGCAGCCGGCGTAGGCAAGGCAGCGGTCATGAAGGCGACCGCCGCGCTCAAGACCAACGCCGTCGCGTACGCAACCCCCAGTGCAGGCGCGAATCCGGCAGCACTCGGACTGCTCCTGTCGGTAGCCAAGGCGACCGGTTCGAACCCCAAGGCATTCGGTGGCGTCAACTTGATCGCCATGCTTGAGAACAGCGAGCAGAAGTAATGCGCGCGGCCCGCGCTCTGGCAGCGTTCATCGGCATCGCGATTGTGGCGATGACGTCGATCGCGCCTGCCGCGCGGGCCGAGACTGCCTATCGCTACTGGACCTACTGGCAGGGCAACGGAAGTGCATGGCAGTTCGCCACCCAAGGCCCGGCCACGAGCAACCCTCTCGATGGAGCCGTCGAAGGCTGGCGCTTCGCGATCACCGGTGCTGCGGGCGGCCCCGAAGGCCAGCCGTCACTCAACCCCTCAACCGCATTTGCCGACCTGTGCGGCTCGACTCCCCCGATGGGCGGCAAGAAGCGCATCGCCTTGATCGTCGATCCCGGCTATGCGTCTGAGGCACCCGAAGGCGAAGAGCCGATCTCGGCACTGAGCACTTGCGTGGTCGCCGATGAGAACGCGAGTGGGTACGACATCCTGCGTTCCCAACTTCCGGTTCGGGTCGAGGGTGGGTTGGTCTGCGGAATCGGCAACTACCCGGCGGTTGAATGCACTCCTGTCATCGAAGTCAATGAGCAAGCGGCGCGGCCCCCGGGTCAGGCCGTCAATGAACGTCCGAGCAAGGACGCACTGAATTCCTTCGGCTCAATCTCGCTCACTGTTCTCGTCGTGATCTTCGGCATCGCTTTAGCCATCGCCTTGTGGTGGAGGCGTAAGTGACCGATCAGCGATTAGCACTAGGTGCTGCCGCCATCCCGCGGTGGTTGCACCCTGGAGCGTGGTGGGTCTGGGCGCTTGGCCTGGCTGCCGCAGCCAGCCGTACCACTAACCCGCTGCTACTGATCTTGATCGTGTGCTGCGCGGCGATTGTCGTGTCGGCGCGCAAGCCCGATGCGCCCTGGGCACGTTCATTCGCGTTCTTCCTGCGTCTTGGCGTGTTCATCATCATCGTGCGCGTGCTGGCGCAGGTGCTGTTCGGCGCGTCGTTGGGCACCACTGTTCTTCTTGATGCTCCGGGCATTGCGTTGCCTGACTGGTTCGCCGGCGTGCGGCTCGGCGGCACCATCACCCTGGAGAGCTTGCTGTTCGCGCTGTTCGACGGGATGCGTCTCGCAACAATCATTGCCTGCGTCGGCGCCGCGAATTCCCTCGCGTCACCTAGCCGACTGCTGAAGTCGGTGCCGGCCGCACTCTACGAAGTTGGCGTGAGCGTCGTGGTCGCATTGACCTTCGCACCGCAGCTTGTGAGCGACATCTCGCGCGTGCGCACCGCTCGTCGGCTGCGTGGTCGCACCACGCATGGTGTGCGCGCCATTGCCGGTTCCACTGTTCCGGTGTTCGAGGGCGCACTCGAGCGATCCGTGATGCTCGCCGCTGCGATGGACTCTCGTGGATACGGGCGTACAGCGGGCATCAGCGCACCCGCGCGACGACTTGCCTCCGCTTTCCTGCTCCTCGGACTTGTCGCCGCATGCATCGGCACGTACGCCATCGTGGCCGCTGGATCCCCCGCACTTCTCGGACTTCCGCTTCTGGCAGCAGGCATCGTGGTGAGCATCCTCGGAATAACGATGGCCGCACGTCGTTCAGTGCGCACGCGGTATCGCCCCGACCCATGGTGGCTGCCCGAATGGCTGGTAGCCGGGGCAGGGCTTCTCGCGGCAGCGGTGTTCGTGTGGGCCGCTTGGTCACAACTCGCCGGCATTACGACGCCGACCGACCCGGCTCAGTGGCCGCTGCTCCCCCTCGCACCGGTGCTCGCCCTGGCAATCGCCTGCACTCCGGCTCTCACTGCACCGCGCCTTCCTCAAGCACTACGTCCCGTCCACGCACGCGAGAAGGCGGCCATCGGATGATCGAGTTTGAGAATGTGAGCATCACGTATGACGGGGCCGCCGCACCGGTTCTTGCGAACGCCACCGTGTCGATACCTGAAGGGGAACTCGTGCTCGTCGTCGGGCGCACCGGAAGCGGCAAGACCACATTCCTGCGTGCGATCAACGGCCTGGTGCCTCACTTCACCGGCGGCACGCTCTCCGGCCGCGTCACGATCGACGGACGCGACACCGCCACTCACCCACCGCGTGAGCTGGCCGATCTCGTCGGCATCGTTCCCCAGGATCCGATGAGCGGATTCGTGACCGACACTGTCGAAGATGAACTCGCGTACGGCATGGAGTGCCTGGGCATCGAGCCCGACATCATGCGCCGTCGGGTCGAGGAGACCCTCGATCTGCTCGGCCTGGCAGATCTTCGCCATCGCGCATTGCTCTCGCTCTCCGGAGGTCAGCGTCAGCGCGTTGCCATCGGCGCTGTGTTGACGTCGCACCCCAAGGTGCTAGTGCTCGACGAGCCAACGTCGGCACTCGATCCCGGCGCAGCCGAGGAAGTCCTCGCGGCCCTCCAGCGACTCGTGCACGATCTCGGCATAACCGTCGTTCTTGCCGAGCATCGCCTCGAGCGCGTCGTGCAGTACGCAGATCGCATGATCGTGATCCCTGGTGCAGGCGAACCACTCGTGTTCGGCACGCCAGCCGATGTCATGCGACTTGCTCCCATCGCGCCGCCGGTTGTCGAACTCGGTCGACTGGCTGGCTGGAGCCCGCTGCCGCTCTCGGTTCGCGATGCGCGCCGAGCGGCAGGGCCGCTGCGCGATCTCCTGATCGGACGCACACCACCGTTGCGCGTGGTCGATGGCGCGCAATCACGCGAGGAACTCGCAGCTACCGAGAACCTCGTGGTGCGTTACGGCTCATTTACGGCATTACGTGGCGTCACGACCTCCGTGCGTCGCGGCGAGATCGTCGCTCTCATGGGCCGCAACGGTGCAGGCAAGTCGACCTTGCTCTCATCACTGGTCGGCCTTCGCAGCACCGCGACCGGCGCTGTCTCGACCAGCGGCCACGATCCGCGCACGCTGAAGCCGCGCGAACTCGTGCACTCCGTCGGCCTGGTTCCGCAGGATCCCGGTGATCTACTCGAGGCCACGAGCGTCGCTGATGAATGTCGCGCGGCCGATCACGATGCTGAGGCAGAGCCCGGCACGACACGTGCACTGCTCGCACTCTTGGCACCCGATGTTCATGACGGAACACACCCTCGCGATCTTTCCGAGGGTCAGCGGCTGCTGCTCGCACTTGCCGTGGTGCTTGCCGCCAGGCCTCCACTGCTCCTGCTCGACGAACCGACCCGCGGACTCGATTACCCGACTAAGTCGCGGTTGGTCAGGGTGCTCAGCGATCTCGCCGATGCCGGACACGGAGTCGTGCTCGCCACCCACGATGTGGAGCTCGCGGCAGAGGTTGCCACTCGCGTCATGGTGATCGCGGACGGTGAGATCGTGGCGGACGGCCCGACTGCGGCTGTCCTCGTCTCGTCGCCGATGTTCGCACCACAGGTGGCCAAGGTGCTCGCGCCCGAGGCCTGGCTCACTGTTACCGATGTCGCCTCCGCGCTCGACGGTGAGGCCGTCTGACATGAGCAGCGCACAGGTGCACGCGATGAGGCTCGGGACGCGATCTCGATTCGCCATCGCGCTGACCTCGCTGATCGGCATCATCGCCTTCGCATGGCCGTTGCTGGCCGCACCTGAGTCGTCCGTCGTGGCACACGCCACTGACGCGCCTTGGCTCTTCGCGATCATCGTGCCGCTGCTCATGCTGGTGCTGCTGGCGGAAATCTCCGATGGCGGCATGGACGCGAAGTCGATCGCACTGCTGGGCGTGATGGCCGCAGTCATCGCCGCACTGCGCCCGCTCGGCGGCGGGATCGCGGGGCTGGAACCCATCTGGATGGTGCTCATTCTCGGCGGCCGTGCACTGGGGCCCGGCTTTGGCTTTTCCCTCGGAGCAATCTCGCTCTTTGCCTCGGCCTTGCTCACCGGCGGAGTCGGCCCGTGGCTGCCGTTCCAGATGCTCGCTGCGGCTTGGGTAGGCCTCGGTGCCGGATTACTCCCTCGGGTCACGGGCAAGCGCGAACTCGCAATGCTTGCCGCTTACGGAGCAGCCATCAGCCTGCTTTACGGATTGCTCATGAATCTGTGGTTCTGGCCCTTCGTCTCCGGTCTGCCTGAGCAAATCGCGTTCGTCGCCGGTTCGCCGGTGGGTGAGAACCTCGCTCACTGGATTCGATTCACGCTGATCACCAGCCTGGGCTACGACATTCCGCGTGCCGTGCTGACTGTCGTACTGATCCTGATCGCCGGGAAGCCCGTGCTGCTCGCACTTCGTCGAGTCTCGCGCAAGGCCGCCTTCGAACCGGCAGCCACATTCATCCCCCAGGCCGCAGCGCAGCCCGAGATCACCCGCACATGAAGATCCGCTTGCTCGGAACAGGATCGGCTGACGGCTGGCCGAACCCGTTCTGCGAGTGCCCCTGCTGCGAATCCGAACGGCGCGATGGGCGCACGCGGATGCCGACGTCAGCCCTGGTCGATGACGTCGTCATGATCGACAGCGGCCCCACGACTCCTTACAGCGCCTCCCGTGGCGGAATCTCACTTCGACAGGTGCAGCATCTCGTGCTCACCCACGGGCACCCCGATCACCTGGCACCATCCATCCTGCTGTGGCGCGAGTGGATTTCGAATCTAGGCACGCTGCACGTCTGGGGACCATCACTTGCGATAGACCTGTGC